>JBBQII010000625.1:0-2913 GCA_038324795.1 Gemmatales bacterium | reverse complement strand
GGGTCCGATCTTGCCGACTGACTCGGCAGCGGCAGCGCGCACTGTCGGGTCTGCATCCTTACAGGCATTCAACAAGACCATGAGGGCCGGGTTCGCGTCTTCATTCAGATTGCCCAGCAGCGTCGCGGCAGCGGCACGCACCGCGGCGGATCTGTCGTCCTTTACCGCGTCGGCCAGCCCCGGCAGGGCGTCCTTCAGGTTCAGTTGCCCCAGCGTCGTGTTCTTCGTGTTCAGTTGCCCCAGCGTGGTTACGACTTGCAGGCGGACGTCTTCATCTTTGTCATTGGCGAGCGCCTTCAACAGCGCGGGCAGCACATCTTTTTTCTGCGGGCCGACGATGCCGAGCGCCAGCACGGCCGCTTTGCGCATCCGTGTCTTTTCGTGATTGTCGAGAATCGTAAGCCATTCCGATTTCGGCTTGCCCAGGACTGCATCGTCCTGGGAGTAGGCGAATCCGCCGATGGCCGTGGAAAGCAACGCAACACAAACGAAATGACGCATCATGGCTGCACGCCCCGGCTGACGGTGAATGGGCACCTGCGCATCATATGACGTCCATCAGCCGCCGGTCAAACGCAATCAGTCAATGATCTTCAACCGGCGCAGATGCCGGCCCAACCGCACGATCAAACCGTCAGCCAGGTCGATCTCCGCCATCGGGTCGGTGATCTTCGTCCGGTCGGGCCCGATGCTGACCGCTCCTTCCTGGATTTTTTTCTTCGATTCGCCGTTGCTCTTGACCAGCCCGGCCGCGGTGACGACACGCATGATGACCGCCTTGCCTTCCTTCGCCTGCACGGCCTGACGGCTGATCGCCGCCTCAGGGATGTCGGTCGGATCTTCCTTCCGGGAAAACTGTTTCTCCCACTGATCGCGAGCCTCGGTCGCGGCGGCGGGACCGTGATAGAACGTGACGATTTCGGCCCCCAGCCGCTTCTTCGCCTCCATGGGGTTGGCCGAGATCAACTGCGGAATTTCATCGGCCGGCGTGTCAGTCAACAGTTCGAACCACTCCTGCAGCAGCGAATCGGGAATGCTCATCACCTTGCCGAACTGCTGCCCTGCCACCTCGCCGACGCCGACGTAGTTGCCGAGGCTTTTGCCCATGCGGCGAAGGCCGTCGAGCCCGCGCAGGATCGGCAGCGTCAAACAGACTTGCGGCTCGTGGCCCCCGGCCTCCTGCAGGCGCCGGCCCATCATCAGGTTGAAGAGTTGCTCGCTGCCGCCCAGTTCCACATCGGCATTGATCTCGACGCTGTCGTGCCCCTGCATCAGGGGGTACAGGCATTCATGCAGATAAATCGGGATCGATTCGGGTTGCGAGCGGAACCGCTTCGAGAAGTCGTCGCGTTCGAGAATCCGCTGCACGGTGATCTTGCTCGTCAGGCTCAGCACATCGAGAAAGCTGAACTTGCTGAACCATTCGCCGTTCGGGCGAATTTCGGTCTTCGTGATGTCGATGACCTTGGCGACCTGGATCAGGTAATCGCGCGCGTTGGCTTCAACCTGCTCGGGGGTCAGCCGCGCTCGCGTCTGGTCACGGCCGCTGGGGTCGCCGACCAGCGCGGTGTAATTGCCGATGATCAAAACCGCCTGATGTCCCAGTTCCTGGAACAGCCGCAGCTTCCGCAGGGGCACCGTATGCCCAAGGTGAACGTCGATTCCGGTCGGGTCGATGCCGTACTTGATGCGCAGCGGCTTGCCGGTAGCGACGCTGCGTTCGAGCTTCTTGCGAAGCTCACCCAGCGGTTCGATCAGGTCGGCCCCGCGACGGATCAGGGCAAGTTGTTCATCAACGGATTTCACCGGATGTGACCTCGAATGTTGTCTATCGTTAGCCGCGACCCGAAGGGTTTCCGTAGGGGGCCGCGTCAGGTGTGATACGAATCACGGGATACTCGCTCTCCTACGGAAACCCTCCGGATCGCGACTGACGGAACATTCTATGAATGCATCTGAAAGCGGCCGACGGGTTCGAAGGCGTTGCGGAAGTGGCGGATCTCCGGCACGCGTTGCTCTTTGGGCCAGGAGATGACGATGACATCGAACCGCCAGGGGACGTTCCGCAGCCGTCGCCGTTGCAGGAATCGCAAGGCAGCCTGCGTGAGCCTGCGCTGCTTCTCGAAGTTCACGGACAGGGCTACCGATTGCAAATCGCGCGTGGCCGTAGAGCGCACTTCGACGAACACAAGCGTTGGGCCCTCGAGTGTCAGCAGGTCGATTTCGCCGCGGGTGTCGGCCAGGTTGCGGCCGAGAATGCGATGTCCCTGCCGGCGCAGAAAACGGGCGGCCGCTCGCTCGGCCCGCAGGCCGAACCAGCGCCGCCACCATGGGAAGCGCGTGAACTGTGTTTCGGGATGGGCAGCATCCATCCGCGGCCCCCTCGAACGGGATGATTACGCGGTCGTTGCCGGTGCCTCGGTCTTCGGTGCGGCCGGCTTCTTGCTCTTGCTTGTCTGAGCGTTGACCCGTTCCTTGAGGCGTGTGGCCTTGCCGACGCGCTTGCGGAGGTAGTACAGCTTGGCGCGGCGGACCTTGCCGGTGCGCTTGATTTCGATCTTCGCGATCTTCGGCGAATGCACGGCAAAGACGCGCTCGACACCTTCGCCCTGCACGATCCGGCGGACAGTGATGGTGGCGCTCAGGCCGCGATTCTTCATCGCGATCACGACGCCGTTGAACACCTGCAGGCGTTCCTTCTGGCCTTCCAGTATGCGCTGGTGGATGTCGACATTGTCGCCGACCTGGATGTCGGGCAGGTCGCTCTTCTTCTGGCCGTCTTCCAGAATTTGAAGGATCTTGTTCTGCATGGATGGGTCTCCCGTTCACTCCGCCGGTGGCGGTTCTGTTCGATTCTGTCGGCTGCGTGCGTCCGATTGCTGTTTTCGCCAGACGGCGATGGCGGGATGGTTC
>JBBQII010000624.1:0-2921 GCA_038324795.1 Gemmatales bacterium | reverse complement strand
CACGGGGTCGTTCCGTTGCAACGTTCAATGCCAAGTTCAATCCTCCCGCACCAGCACCAGTTTCTCGCCCATGCCGCTGATTTCCTGCCGCAGGACGGTGCCGTCGTCGGCCTTGGCCCACGTGCGGCCGGTGAACGTATCCGAGCGATATTCGACGAGATGGCATTCCACCTGCCGGCCGGCGTGGTCAAGCAAGCGTGTTTCCGAAGCGACTTCCGCCAATACCACGACCGGGGTGCCGCCACCGAGGTTGATGGTCGGTGCCCCCGGCAATGTGCCAAGCATCTTGCGGCCCGCGGCTCGCGTTGCTTCGCCCAGCGGGTCGATATGGGTGATCTTCCAGCGTTGTCCCGGGAACACACGCAGCCGTGCGACCGGTTGCAGCGGGTTGAGCATGCTGCCGGATGGCAGGGCGATCGGGTCGAGTTGTTGCTCGCCGGGCGGGGCCAATGGCCCTTCCAGTTTGCTGGTGGCGTACAGTTGGCCATTGCGGACGTCACCCTGAATGGTCCCCGTGAACGTGAACTTATCGCCCAGGCCGCCCACTTCCAACTGGATCCGTGAGAACAGGGACAGCAGCTGCCCGTCTCGCGTTACGCGCTGAATGGTCGTTAGTTTCGGAACGCGAATCGTGAGTAGGCCGGCGGGCAGTTCCAGATTCTCGACACTGCTGGACAGCTCGACGATGTCATTCTTCTGCATCGTCATGCGCGTAACAGCCGAGCCGATCTTCTGATTGTTGCGCAGGATGGCCCAATGAGCCATTGTGGGAGCGGCTTCGTCGGCCAGTTCAACAGTAAACGGCGGCGGCGTGTCGGCCCGCAGCCACGGCCACCATTCGCGCGACGCGAACCAGCCGACACTGGCAAGCCAGAACAGAGCGATCACTGCGATCACGACGCGTGGAGGCATCACGCACTCCGTCGGAGGAAAAGACATGCACCGGCCGGAAAGGATGTCTCGATCATAGGCAACCCAAGTGTCCGATGGCAACGGGTTGGCCTTGAAACCTCGCCACGAATATTCCAACAATAGTCCGCGACAGCAGAAACGGTCGATGAACTTAAAGGAACGAACATGATTGTGGGTGTGCCCCGGGAAATCAAGTCGGATGAATACCGCGTGGCGATGATCCCGGTCGGGGTCGAAGAACTGACAAGGGCAGGGCACACGGTGCTTGTGCAGGCCGGGGCAGGGCAGGGCAGCGGCATCGGCGACGACGCCTATGAGCGGTCCGGGGCCGAGATCGTGGCCGAGTCGGCGAACCTGTGGGAACGTTCGGACCTGATCATCAAGGTGAAGGAGCCGATGCCCGATGAATGGTCGCAGATGCGCGCGGGGCAGATCGTGTTCACCTTCTTTCACTTCGCGGCCGATGAACGGCTGACACACGCGGTAATGACGTCCGGCATCACGGCCATCGCCTACGAAACGATGCGCGATGCCAAAGGCACGCTGCCGCTGCTGACGCCGATGAGTGAAGTGGCCGGGCGCATGAGCATCCAGGAAGGGGCGAAGTTCCTCGAACGCCCGTTCCAGGGGCGCGGCATCCTGCTGGGCGGCGTACCGGGCGTGGCCCCCGCGAACGTCACGGTGCTGGGTGGGGGTATCGTCGGCGCGAATGCCGCCAAAGTTGCCGCCGGGCTGGGGGCGCACGTCGCACTGCTGGACGTGAATCTCGATCGACTTCGCTACCTTGATGATGTGATGCCTCGCAACGTGACGACGCTGTTCAGCGATCGGCACACGGTACTGGAATGCATCTCCCGATCGGACCTCGTCATCGGTGCGGTTCTGATTCCCGGAGCCCGGGCGCCGATGCTCGTCCGCCGGGAAGACCTTAGCAGGATGCCGCCGCGCGCGGTGATCATCGATGTCGCGATCGACCAGGGCGGCTGCATCGAAACCAGCCGGCCGACGACCCACGCCAGCCCGACTTATATCGTGGATGATGTCGTGCATTACTGCGTGACCAACATGCCCGGGGCCGTGGGGCGCACCAGTACCTATGCGCTCACGAACGTGACGCTGCCGTACGTGATCCAGATTGCCAACAAGGGCATCGATCGTGCCTGCAAGGAGAATGGAATTCTGGCGATGGGTGTGAACGTCAAACAGGGCAAGGTAATGAACAAAGCCGTCGCGGACACGTTCGGACTCGAGTATGTCGCCCTGTGATGCGCGATCGGCTGATCCTGTTCGGCTGGTGCCTGTTCGTGTTCGGGTATGGCATCAGCGTCGGCACGTTATACCGGACCGAAGCGCTGCGCGCGATCATCGGCCGGTCGGCCCTCGAAGGCGACTGGCTGGTGCCGACGCTGTACGGCGATCCCTTTCTGACGAAGCCGCCGGGGCAGTACGTCGCCATCGCCCTGGCGAGCCTGCCGTTCGGCGAGGTGAGTACAGTCAGCGCGCGGATCCCATCGGTCGTCGCGGCGACGATCACGGTTCTGCTGTTTCATGCGGTATTCGTGCGACTGTTCGATCGCAAGCGGGCGCTGCAGTCGGCCGCGTTGGTTCCCGTCTCGTTCCTCTGGCTGGAGAAAGTGCCGAGCGCGGAAATCGACATGCTGCTGGTGATGTGGGTCGCCGGCGCGAATCTTGCGATCTTCCTCGCGGTGGAGAATAATCGTTTTCACTGGTGGCTGCTTGCGCTCGTTTGTACCGCGGCCGGATTCCTGACGAAATGGACCGCCCCGGCTTTCGTCTATCTCACACTGGTTCCGCTGCTGCTCGTCCGCGGACAACTGTTGCTGCTGTTCGGTTGGCGGCACCTCACAGCGCTGACGGTGAGCGTAGCCGTTATCGCCATCTGGGCAGCGCTGGTGATCGATCAGGTCGGCTGGTCGCTGCTGCGCGAGACGTTTCTGCAGGAAGCCCGCCAGCGCTTTGAACCAAACCATGCAGGCCGTGCATACCCC
>JBBQII010000623.1:0-2939 GCA_038324795.1 Gemmatales bacterium | reverse complement strand
TCGGCCAGTTCTCTCAGCGTCTTCAGTGATATGTCTCGCTTCGCGTGGTAGGCGATCAGCAAGGCCAGTGCGCGAACATTCGAGTCGCGATCCTTGATTGCGGTCGTATTGAACGTGTGCATCCCGGGGAAAAATTTCATCAGCAACGCCAATGCCGCTGCCCTGCCCTGCGGTGTGTTGCCGTCAAACAGCAGCTGACGGAGCGGCGCGATGTTCTCGTCCTTCCATCGTTCGTTCAGTAGCCGCGCTACCGTATCGCGCTGCCAGCCGTCGGAATGATCGAGCAACTTTACCAACTCTTCAACACTCGCCCGACTCAACTTCGCCGCCCGTCGATCGATGTTCGCCTGTCCCAGCTTCTTCGGCACAATCCGCCAGATGCGGCCGCGGTCGACGCCTGCGGAAGGGTCCACGGTCTTCAGAATCGGCGGGGCCAGGAAGGCAGCTCCTTCGATCAGTTCGCGGTACATGTCGATGACGTACAGGCAGCCATCGGGACCATGGAGGAACTGCACCGGGCGGAACCAGGAATCGCGCGAGGCAAGGAACTCACGGTCTTTGTCCGCCCGCTCGGCCACGAACGATGTGCCCTTGGGAATCAGCCTGGCGCGGTAAACGAGGTTGTTGGCCACCTCGCCGACGAAAGCGTTCCCCTTGAACTCGGCCGGATAGGCATCGCCGCGATAGATGGTGATGCCGGTCGCGCCGGTGAAGAAGCCCGACGGCTGGCCGCCTTCGTCCGACCCCGGCACGGCCCCCTCTTTGCGGAGCTTCGTGCGCATGATCCGCCACGGCTCCACTTCGCTGATGCGGTGCAGCCTGGTGAACTTCCCCTCCGGCGCGATGCTCACCAGCGGCGGCGGTGCCGGCACCGCCGGAAATTGTCCGAGGGGGGACTCATCGTAGGCGAGGTACTGGCACGGGTCGCTGTTGCCGCAGACGAACGTCCGACCCCAGTCGTCCATCGACATGCCATGCTGTCCGCCGCCGCTGGTCAGGCGAAAATCGTTGTCGCGCGGATCGAAGATGACGTTCCGCCGACTAACGTTCACCGGCTTGGAGCCCTTCTGTTCGGGCAAACTGCGAAGTTCGCCTCCATCCAGACCAGTGGAAATGTGGATGTGATTGTCGATGCCCCAGCGGAACGAATTGAGTTGTCCTTCACCGGCCTTGTCGCTGCCGAAACCGCCGATGATCGCGGTGAGTTTGCCATCCTTCCAGTAGTAAAGGTACGGGGCCGCCCCGATGTACAGGCCGCCGTTCCAGGGGAACAGCCCGGTCGGGTAATCGAGATTCACGATGACGGTGCGCTTGTCGAACGTGCCGTCCTTGTCAGTGTCTTCGAGCATCACCACCCGGCCCTGGCCGTGCGGCTTGGCGGAACCGTACTGGTTGTACTCGGGAGCTTCGCAGACGAAGAGTCGGCCGTCCTCGTCGAATTCCGCCGCGACGGGCGACATCACCAGCGGTTCGGCTGCCACAAGTTCGATGCGGAAATCGGGGTGAATCTCGAACGCCTTCAGCGACTCCGCGGGTGTGCGCGGTGCGATGCGCGCGGGTGCGTCCGGCGGCTTGGCGGGTGGCTCAACGCCTTGGATCATGCTGCAGGTAACAAAGAGGCCGGTCAGGCAGATCAGACGCATCGTATTGGCTCCTCGGCATGCAGCGTAACCGATGGGAACCGCAAAGGCTACGGTTTGGTGCCGCTGCGGTGCACGCGTCCGCTGCCCGTGGTGCATGCGACTGCTGCCCGTGGTGCACGCGTCCGCTGCCCGTGGTACATGCGTCCCGCGTGCACGGACAATCTCCCTGGCCATAGGCGTGCACGCGAGACGCGTGCACCACAGTTGATGCACAACAGTTGATGCACCACAGTTGGCGCATGGACGAATCGCCATCGCATCGCGTATCATGGCAGAAGCCTTCTGAACGCGAATCAACCCCGACCTTCGGAAGCCTCAGGTCGGGGCTTGGGAACGATCAACCGCGCGGGGACCAGGCATGGCGTTTCGCGACAAGTTTGCCGACATCATCCAGCGTGAGACGCCGCTGGGGCCGTATACCTCGCTGAAAATCGGCGGGCCGGCGGAGTACCTGGTCACGCCGCGCAATCGCGAGGAACTGGCAGGCGTGTTGATCGCCTGCGCCGCGGAGAAGATTCCGCTGCGCGTGATCAGCGTCGGCACGAACCTGCTGGTGCGCGACGAAGGCGTTCGCGGGGCGGTGCTGCGGCTGACGGCCGACTGTTTCACCGAGATCCGCATCGAAGGGCAGCGCGTGCGCGCGGGCGGCGGGGCGACACTGTCAGCGGTCATCGCCTCGGCGGCGCAGCAGGGGCTGGCGGGTTTCGAGTCGCTGGTCGGCATCACGGCCACCATCGGCGGGGCGCTGCGCTTTAATGCCGGCGACCGCGCGGGCGAGATGGCCGACCACATGAAGCGCGTGGAAGTGATGGGCGAGAACGGGCAAGTCCGCATGGTCGAGCGGGCCGACCTGCACTTCGGCGATCACTCGAGCGACATTGAGGACCCGGTGGTGTTGTCGGTCGAGTTCGAACTGCTGAAGGACAAGCCGGACGCGATCGTCAAGCGGCTGCGCAAGGCATGGATCACGCGGAAGGCGGCCGAGCCGTTTTCGTTCCAGCAGTCGGTGCGGATGTTCAAGAACCCGCGCGGGCAGCACGCGGCCGATCTGATTGAACGGGCAGGGCTGTCGCGCACGCGCGCCGGCAAGGCGGAGATCAGCGAGCGCAACGGCAACTACCTCGTGGTGCAACCGGGGGCCGTGGCCAAGGACGTGCTGCAGTTGGTCGATCAGGTGCAGAAGAAGGTGCAGGAGTCGAGCGGGGTCCATCTCGAACGCGAACTATCCGTGTGGTGATGAAATCGATCACGCGCATCGTGCTGACGATCGCGCTGGCCGCCGGCGTGATCGCCGGC
>JBBQII010000622.1:0-2943 GCA_038324795.1 Gemmatales bacterium | reverse complement strand
GAGCACCATGAAACGCGGTGGAAAGCTGAGTTCGTCGAACATGATCCTCTCAGGGATAGCCAGCCCGCTCGTGGTGCCATGGATCTGTTGTGCAAGCGTCTCGCGTGCACGTAAAGGATTCAGTCATCACCCGTGCCATGGATCTATTGTGCACGCGTCTCGCGTGCACGTGAAGGATTCAGTAATCACCCGTGCACGCGGGACGCGCGCACCACAGGTCAAGCCGGTGCACCACAGGTGAAGCCGGTGCATCATCAGGCAGCATTCTACATCCGCAGTCGTGTCTGCCATTCGCGAAGTCGGCGGGCGCGGTCGATGGCGATCTTCTGGGCCTCGGCCATGGTCACCTGCCGGAAGGCGACCGTCTGTCCCGGGCGCAGTTGGCCGACGCGGCCGAGGTCGGCGCGAATCACGTGGGCGATCTTGGGATAGCCGCCGATCGTCTGGCCGTCGACGCCGAGGATGATCGGCAATCCTTCATTGGTGATCTGTACCGCGCCGGGCGATACCGCTTCGGATACCAGTTCCCGATCGGGCTTCGGCATCGCTTCGCCGGTCAGGCGGATGCCCATCCGGTTGGTGGCGGCTGCCACACGATAGGGCTGATGATAGAAGTCGCCGGTATCGAACCAGTCGGCCTGCGGGCCGGCGATGACGCGAATGCGCCCGCTCAGTTCCGTCTCGCCGATCAGCGTGGCGACATCCGCATGCGGCAACCCGCGGCCGCCATGCGTCGACGAAGTGCAGCCGAGCCGATCGCCCGCGGCGATCGGCTCGAAGGCGGTGGCGCTGTCGAGAATCGTCGGGCCCGTGAAGCCGCCGTGAACACAGAGGTAGCCACGCGCCCCGCGTTCGCTGCCGGCCACGCGCAGCGTCTGCCCCGCTCGTATCGTGAACAACTGCCCGGCCCGGACTTCTTCCCCTTCCAGCCGCAGTGCGAACTGTGCCCCGAACACGCAGACCGCGAGATCAATCTCCGCGAGCAACACGGGACCGGACAGGGTCATCTCCAGGGCAGGAAGGTCCGGTGCGTTGCCGACCAGCAGATTGCCGAGCATGAACGCCGCGCGGTCGGCCGGGCCGCCGACGGGGATGCCCAGAGCGCGCGAGCGCGGTCTTCCCGTATCGACGAGCAAGCTGAACGTGCCGGGGTGTAAAACGCGAAGACTCATGCGAAGGCCCGGATAGTGAACTGTTCCCGCTCGAGTTGCTGCCGCAGTGCCTGCACGAAGGCGAGTGCCCGCGGATTGTCGCCATGGACGCACAGCGTGCGCACGCCGCGTTCGGCAATGAGCCGTTTCGCCTGCGCGACCGCGGCAGCGGGGTCGTGGATGAACGCTCCGGGTGCGTCGCGCGGGATCAGCGACCCGTCGTCCCGGTAGCCGCGGTCGGCGAACCCCTCGGCCACGAAGCCGCACCGGCCGCGCGTGCGCTGTTCGAGAAGCGAACCGGGCAGGCCCATGACGGTCAGGTTGAAGCGCGTGGCCGCGGCCACCAGCGCATCGGCCGTCGCCTCATCGCGATGCGCTTCGTGGTACAGCCCGCCATGGGGTTTGATGTATTTGATTGAAGCGGGATCAGCGAGCGCGATCAGCGCGCCGATCTGGTAAACGGTTTCCGCGTAGACCTGCCCGGGCGGGAGATGCAGTTCACGCCGACCGAAATGCTCACGGTCGGCATGCCCCGGATGAGCCCCCGTCGTGATGCCGTGAGCGCGGGCAAGTTCAACGGTTCGGTGTGATTCCAGCGCACTGCCGGCATGGAACCCGCAGGCGACATTCGCGGACGTGATCAGCGGCATGATCGCGGCATCATTGCCGGCCCCCTCGCCCAGATCGCAGTTGAGATCAACTTCGGCCATGGGGGGATTGTACGAAGCGAGTTACGCCGCCGGGCCGCATTCGAGGATCGTCGCGTTGCCGTGCGGTGTGATGGTCGCGGGGCCGATCGTTGCGGGGAGCAGGATCACGTCGCCTGGTATCATCGGGTACTTCGTTCCCGCGTGTTCGAGGGTCGCTTTGCCTTCGACCGCCACAGCGATGCGGCATTGGCCGCTTGCACCCACGGTCATCGGCTCGCTGCCCTGATGGCGGTCGAGTGTGAAGTACCGGCATGAGACAAGCTGTTCGCGCTTCTCGCCGGCGATCGGCAGCGGGCGGACCGGGCCGCATGGGCCGCGCTCCACGTCGGTGCATGTCAGCGATTGTTCCATGTGCAGTTGGCGCGGTTTGCCGGTCCTGGCATCGACCCGGCCCCAGTCGTACAGCCGATAGGTGATGTCGCTGGTCTGCTGCACTTCAAACAGCAGCAACCCGGCGCCGATCGCGTGAATGGTGCCCGCTTCCAGGAAGACGCAATCGCCGATGTCGGGCGAGAACGTGTGCATCACATCGGGCAGCGTGCCGCCCTGCAGGGCGCTCTGGAATGCGGCCGAGTCGACGCCCTTTTTCAGCCCGGAGTAAAGCAGGGCACCGGGGTCCTTTTGCAGGATGACCCAGGCTTCGGTCTTGCCGAGGCCGGCGCTGGACGGCTCCATCAGCTTGGCGCGATGATCATCCGGATGCACCTGGACGGACAGCGCCTGCCGGGCGTCGAGGAACTTCAATAAGAGCGGGAAGCGCCCGGCCGACAGCGAGGCATCGCCCAGGATCTCGCGTTCATGGGTGACCATCAACTCGCGCAGCGTGCGACCCTTCAGCGGTCCCTCGGCCACAACACTCTGGCTGTCGCCCTGATCGCTCAAGACCCAGGCTTCGCCTTCTGCTTCCGCGGACCCCGCCTGGCCGAACATCGGCCGCAGCGCGGTTCCGCCCCAGATGGCCGGCTTGAAGATCGGGGCAAAGCGCAATGGATAGAGTGCGTCCTGCATCTCCGGGGTCCTCACCTTAAAGATCATTCGATCATCACCATCCGACCATACCGACACCCCGCGGTTTTCGCAAC
>JBBQII010000621.1:0-2950 GCA_038324795.1 Gemmatales bacterium | reverse complement strand
GGAATCTCAAGCCGGGTGCGGATCGGCAGCACGGTCAGCGAGTCCGTGAACAGCATCTCGATCGGCTGGGCGCATTTGTCGATCAGCGTCTTGCCGATCAGGTCGGCGCAGAGGTACTCCTGCAGCGTCGCCCCATAAAGGATGTGCTGCACGCGATTCGGCTGCACAGCGGTGCTGAGCCGAAACTCGAGAGGCCTGCCCCAGGAATTGGTGACGAGGTACCCCCCCACATATCCGGCCCCTTCCTGGAACACCGTCAAAAACCCGAGATGGATCGGCCCGGTCGGAGTCGATTCACTCATCAGTAAAGTCCCTGTTGTTGAACAACCTTACCCGACTGTCAGTTTGCGCAGCATGGAGAGTCGAGCCTATGTGGGAATCGGCCGACGCGAGCGACCGACTTCACGGTCGTCGCCTTCCGTGTTGCCGAATGCGAATGGAGGTACGTCACAAACTGCCAACCGGCTCAGGTTGCACGAACGTCAACACCGGCATGGCCCGCGCCCGATGATGCGAATTTCCTTCAAGCAGGCGATCGCGTATACTGATGATGTCCAGCGATGGCGATTCCCGGGGGGCCAGGTGATGCTGAGGCTTGACGACGTTCTCATCGAAGATCCCCCGCCGACCGTGGAGATCCTGGTGGCGGACGCGGAACCGATCGAATCGGACGATTATCCCATGGAAAGCCCTTGGCATCGGCAGGGGATGAACCTGCTGATCGACGTGGTGGAACATCATTTCAGCGGCCGTAAGGACTTCTATGCCGGTGGCGACATGTTTCTGTTCTTCCGGGTGGAAGACGAACAAAAAGCCCGCTTTCGCGGTCCCGACTTTTTCTTTGTCCGGGACACCGATCATGATGCGGCTCGCCATTCGTGGAAAGTCCGGGAGGAGAACGACCGCACTCCCAACGTGATCGTCGAACTGACTTCCGCCTCCACGAAGGATGTCGACTTTGGCGTCAGGAAAGAAACCTACGAGCAGGTTCTGCACGTCGACGACTACTTCTGCTACGACCCTTACGACGACATTCTGTACGGCTGGCAACTGCGAGACGGCCAGTACGTGGAACTGATGCCCAACGACAACGGCTGGCTGTGGAGTGAGCAATTCAAGCTGTGGCTTGGCAGGTGGACCGGAAAAGTCTACGGAAGAGAAGCAATGTATCCGCGTTTGTATGACACTTCCGGCGAACAGGTGCTGACGGAACTCGAAGCCGAGATTGCCCGTGTACAGTCGGTGCAACTCGAAAACTCCCGCCTTGCGGAACGCCTCGCCCTCCTCGAAAAACAGGTTCACAGTCCCCCCCAGCAACAGACACGGGTAGCGTGAACTGAGGCTTTTCGCTAAAAACAACAGAACGTCACTCAACCCGCCCTCTTATGTCACGGGATGGATATGTCCTCGGATCAAACTCCAAGCGGTGAAGAAGCCACCAAGCGTTCCGGCTTCGAAGTGGTGAAGGAAAACAGCCGCTGGCTGCGCGGCACCCTGGCCGACGAATTGGCCCAGGATACCGACCATTTCAGTGATGATGCCAAGAACCTGCTCAAATTCCACGGCAGCTACCAGCAGGAAGATCGCGACGCGCGCAAGAACCGCGCCAAGGCCGGCGTCGGCAAGCACTACATGTGCATGATCCGACTGAAGCTTCCCGGCGGGAAGCTGACCGCGAAGCAGTGGGTCGCGCTCGACGATCTGGCCACCGAGTACGGCAACAATACGCTGCGCATCACCACCCGGCAGAGCATCCAGTATCACGGGATTCTGAAGAAGAACCTGCGTTCCACGATCCGCGGCATCAACGACTCACTGCTCTCGACGCTTGGCGGTTGCGGCGACGTCAACCGCAATGTGATGGCTTGTCCCGCCCCGCTGGGCGACCCCGTCCGCGTCGAGATGCAGCAACTGGCCGACAGTATCGCGGCCCATCTGGCCCCGCGATCGTGCGCATACCACGATATCTTTCTCAACGGCGAGAAGATGAGCCCCGATGCGGATCAGGCGGAGGACGTTGAACCGATCTACGGCAAGGTCTATCTGCCGCGCAAGTTCAAGATCGGCCTGTCGATGCCGTACGACAACTGCATCGACCTGTATGCCCAGGACCTCGGCTTTCTCGCCATCGTCGAGAACGGCCGGACCATCGGCTACAACGTCACCGTCGGCGGCGGCATGGGACGGACCCAGGGCAACCAGAACACTTTCCCGTGCATTGGCCAGTCAATCTGCTTTGTCGAGCCGAACGAAGTCGTCGCCACATCGGAAGCTGTCATCAAGTTCTACCGCGACCACGGCAACCGGGCTGACCGCAAGCGGGCCCGCATCAAGTATGTGGTTCACGACTGGGGCGTCGAGAAAGTCCGCGAAGTCCTGAAGAGGGACTATCTGCCGCACGCCTTGCGCATGCCGAAGGACGGAACGATCAGCGATGTCGACTTGCACCTGGGCTGGCACCCGCAGGCCGACGGCAAGTGGTTCCTCGGCCTGAGCGTCGAGAACGGCCGGGTGAAAGACGAAGGAGCGATGCGCCTGCGCACCGCCGTCCGCACCATTGCGCAGACACTCGATGTCAATGTCCGGCTGTCGGGCCAACAGGATCTGCTGCTGTGCGATGTGGATACCTCGAAGCGTGCCGCCGTTGACAACATCCTGGCCGAGCATGGTGTCGCCCGGCATGAAAACCTGTCGATGGTCCAGAAATGGAGCATGGCCTGCCCGGCGATCCCGACCTGCGGCCTGGCGATCTCCGAATCGGAACGGGCGCTGCCGACCGTCGTCGACCAACTCGAACCGGAGTTGAAGTCGCTGGGGCTGGAGAATGAACGCATCAGCATCCGCATGACCGGCTGCCCGAACGGCTGCGCCCGCCCGTACCAGAGCGAGATCGGCATCGTCGGCCGCAGCGGCGAGAAGTATACCGTGTTCCTGGGCGGCAGCACGCTGG
>JBBQII010000620.1:0-2950 GCA_038324795.1 Gemmatales bacterium | reverse complement strand
CCGTGCCGCCGGGGTAGCGGAAGACATCATCCCGCGCGTGATCGAAGAACTGGCGCCGCAGGCGGCCGTCGGAGAGCGGGCGCTTGAACTGCGTGCCTCGTGGCAGGCCGATACCGGTGTCGCAGCACGCCAGGCACAGGGCATCAAGCTCGTGACGCTCCTGCGCGAAGCCCTGAATGCTGGGTTTGAAACACCCCCTGCCCCAGCGGGCGACAGCCTCGTGCAACTGCTCGACTGGCTGCTGCTGCCGGCCGAGTGCGAGGAGCGCTCACAGAAGCTGCGCGAAACGCTAGGCCGCAGCGAGACCACGGATCCGGTCCGTGAGACCGGCAGTTTCCTCAACGACGTCCACGCGTTCGTGCGCCGCGACCTGCGCACGCTCGAAGAACACCTCAAACAGGCGTCGATCACGCTGAACGAAGTTGACGCCGCCCTGCGCGATGCGGTCGATCACAGCCGCACCACCGCGGCCGATTCGAGCGCGCTGACGCGTGGTATCAACGCTGAGATGGATGAGATTGACGCGGCGGTTCAGGGCGAACAGCCCGCCACCGATATCCGCGCGCTGGTCGAACGCCGCGTGGCGACGATACGCTCGACGATGACAACCTTCGTCAACCTGCAGCACAGCAGGCAGGACGCCTACGAACGCCGGATTGCCGACCTCACGCAAAGCGTGCAGAACTTCGAGATCGAATCCAGTCGTTTGCGGCAGAATCTGGAAGCGGAGCACGCGCGTGCGCATCGCGACACGCTGACCAATGCGCCGAACCGTCTGGCCTATGAAGAGCGCGCGCAGCTCGAGATCAAACGCGCCCGGCGCAACGGTTCGCCGCTGACGCTGGCCGTGCTCGATCTCGACCGCTTCAAGTCGATCAATGACAACTTCGGACACAAGGCGGGCGACAAGCTGCTGCGCTATACCGCCGGCATTGCACTGAAGCGTGTGCGCGCCACCGATCTGTTCGCGCGCTATGGCGGGGAAGAGTTCGTTGCGCTGTTCCCGGATACGGAACTCGCCGCGGCGTTCGAAGTTTGCGAGGACCTCCGCAAGCAGATTGCCGAGTCGAGCATTCATTACAAGGGTTCGCCGGTGCCGGTCTCGGTGTCTATCGGCGTCGCCCAACTTCGCGAGGGCGACACTATCAACGATCTCTTCGAACACGCCGACCGGGCGCTGTATCGCGCGAAGAACGCCGGCCGGAATCGCACCGAAACCGCCGACTGATGCCGCTCGGGGCCAGGCCGGCCCCGTTGCCTTGACCGGCCGTCGCGCCGGGCCTACCTTCGCGACTGTTCCACCCGCTGACGAGGAAGACGCCCATGGCGCAGGTACCCGTTCCGTTCACCGATCTCCTGACCACCAAAATCACCTTTGCCCACCTCGGCACGTCCATGAAAGACGGTTCGCCGCAGGTCACGCCGGTGTGGTTCAGCTTCGACGGCACTTATATGCTGCTGAACTCGGCAAAAGGCCGTCTCAAAGACCGCAATATGCGAGCGCGGCCGAAAGTCGCGCTGTCGATCCTTGATCCTGATAACCCTTACCGCTATCTGCAGATCAGGGGAAAAGTCGTTGAGGTCACGGAGGCCGGCGGTGATGCCCATATCGATGCGTTGGCGAAGAAATATCTCGGCAAGGATACTTATCCGTGGCGTGCGCCCGACGAAGTCCGTGTGATCTACAAGGTCGCAATTGAGAAAGTCCAGACCATGGGCTGAGCCTTCCTCGCGGGGCTGTCCCGGCATTCGCGGCGGGTCCTTCAGTTCAGAGGCGGTTCAGGCGTAAGTGTCGATGATAAGGGCGTGCGTCTGCGTGACGCTGGCGCGCGAGCGCTCTACACTGACGCTGCATTCGGGAGACTCCCTATCAAGACCTTATTGTTTGTCGGGTTACTGACCCTCACGCTGTCCCAGTCCGTGGCCGCCGATGGCATCGACGACACCGTCGAAGACGTGACACCGCCCGCTGGGCAGGCGGCACCCGCGGCGCCGAAAGCCGCCGCCTGCAAGCCCAGCACGCGGGAAATGCCGATCGCCAGCGAACTGGGTTCAGCGGGCATCATGTACAACATCGCCGAGCATCCGGAGTCGATACGCGCGGTAGCCGGTCGCTTACTCAACGAAGCGCTCAACCAGCAGAAGAAGTCGGCCGCGGATTGCGCGGGCTGCGCGGGCGACGCCGGCCCCCGCATCGTCTACAAGGTGGCGCCCGTGCACCTGCTCGCCGACAAGGACCAGGACGCGGTGTGTCGCACACTCGACGCCAAGACCGGCAAGCATCCGATTCAATTCCCGCCGCGCCACTTCGCCAACATTCCCGCCCTCAATGACTGGGTGATGGCATTCTCACAGGGCCGTGGCGACGAGGGCAAACAGCTTTATGAGCGCTGCCCGGCGAACTGCAGCCCACGCTACCAGTTCGTGATTGCGCCGATCGCCGATGGCCTTGAAGTCGAAACCCGCGTGCACTGCGGCCTGGCCCGCGATCGCGCCAGCGACGACTACGATGTCAGTACGGCGCTACGCATCACCTGCGACGAGGCGGCCCCACCGGTCGCCGAGGCCAGTCCCTGATATTTGCAGCACTGCGGCGAACCACGCTTGAACGACACGCTTACTTTGCCGGCGCGAACGGCGGCCGATTTTCAATCGGTCACGCGCGGCGGCCTGGCCGCGGCGCTGGCCTGGCCGGGCCTGCTGCTGTCAAGCAGCGCAATCCTCGCGTACGGCTTTGCCGTCGGACACCCGGCGGTCTACTTTAATCTGTCCTATGCGTGGATATTCCTGTGGCTGCTGCTGCTTGAGCGGCGTCTGCCATACCGCCCGGAATGGCAACAGGCCGACGGCCAGCTGAAGGCCGATCTCGGCCACACGCTGCTCAACAAAGGCCTCGTGCAGTTCACCATCATCCAACTGATGAGCCTCGAGTTCTTTGCCACTCGCGGCG
>JBBQII010000619.1:0-2953 GCA_038324795.1 Gemmatales bacterium | reverse complement strand
TCTTGCGCTCGGCCCGCTTTTCAAGCAGGTCATAGTAGACTTTGCCGCTGCACAGCAGTACCCGGCGGATCGACTCTTTCTTGCGGGCCGGCTCGTCGATCACTTCCTGGAAGTAACCTTCGGCCAGATTCGCGATGGGCGACGTGCACTCCTTGTGACGCAGCAGGCTCTTGGGCGTCATGACAATGAGCGGCTTGCGGAATTCACGCTTCATCTGCCGGCGAAGCACGTGAAAGTATTGGGCAGGCGTCGTGCAGTTGCAGACCTGGATGTTGTTCTCGGCGCACGATTGCAGGTAGCGTTCGAGCCGGGCACTCGAATGCTCGGGCCCCTGCCCTTCGTAGCCGTGGGGCAACAGCAGCACGATGCCGCAGGAACGCTGCCACTTCGATTCGCTGCAGACGATGAACTGGTCGATGATCGTCTGAGCCCCGTTGCCGAAGTCGCCGAACTGGGCTTCCCACAATACCAGTGAGTTCGGGTCATTCATCGAGTAGCCGAAATCAAACCCCAGCACGGCCGCTTCGGAGAGCAGGCTGTCGTACACGGTGAACAGCTTCTCATCGGGCCGGATCGCGTTGAGCGGGATGTAGCGCTCGCCGGTCTTCTGATCGCTCAGCACCGCATGCCGCTGGCTGAACGTGCCGCGGCGTGAGTCCTGCCCCGATAGCCGGATGTGGACCCCTTCGTGCACCAGCGAGCCGAAGGCCAATGACTCCGCGAAGGCCCAGTCGACCGGGCGGTCGCCGAGGAAGTCGGCCCGGCGTGTCTCCAGCAACCGGGCGATCTTCGAGTTGACGTTGAACCCTTCGGGCACCTGGGTGAGATGTCCGGCAATGGTCTTCAACTGGTCACGCGGCACGCCGGTCTTGATGGCGGCCGACGACCAGTTCATCTTCAGCCCCTTCCAGACGCCGCTGAACGCCTTCATGCCGCGCTTGCGGGGCGGTCCCTGGCGGACTTCCTTCTGCTCCTTGCCGAGCATGTCCTGGAATTCGCGTTGCAAGGCGTCGGCCTCTTCGGGCTTCACGTCGCCGCGCTTGACGAGCTGATCGGTGTACACGGCCGAGACGCCCGGGCGGTCCTTGATCTTGCTGTACATCAGCGGCTGGGTGAACGACGGCTCGTCACCTTCGTTGTGGCCGTGCTTGCGGAAGCAATAGATGTCGATCACCACGTCGCGGTTGAACGTCTGCCGGAATTCGAGGGCCAACTCCGCGACGAAAACGGCCGATTCGGGATCTTCCGCATTCACATGGAAGATGGGGGCCTGGATCATCTTGGCCACGTCGGTGCAATACGTCGTCGATCGCGCATCGAGCGGCGAGGTGGTGAAGCCGATCTGGTTGTTGACGATCAGGTGCAGCGTGCCGCCGGTGGTGTACCCTGCCAGGTTGGCGAGGTTCAGCGTCTCCGCAACGATACCCTGCCCCGCGAATGCGGCATCGCCGTGGATGAGCAGCGGTACGCCGCGCGTACGGCCTTTGTCGCCGAACGCACGCTGCTTGGCGCGCGTGCGGCCTTCCACCACGGGGTTGACCGCTTCAAGGTGGCTGGGGTTGGGCGTCAGCGACAGGTGGATCGACTCGCCGCGCGAGGTGACGTAGTCGCTGGAGAAGCCGAGGTGGTACTTCACATCGCCGTCGCCGTCGATCGAGTCGGGCAGGAAGTTGTCCTCGAACTCGGCGAAGATCTCCTGGTACGGCTTGCGCAGGATATTGGCGAGGACATTCAGCCGGCCGCGATGGGCCATGCCGAAGATGAACTCCTTCACGCCGATGGCCGGGGCCTTTTCCACCAGCGCATCGAGTACGGGGATCAGTGTCTCGGCCCCTTCGAGCGAGAACCGCTTCTGGCCCTGATAGCGCGTGTGCAGGAACTTCTCGAACAGGTCGGCGTAGTGCAGGGTCATCAGCACGCGCAGCTTCTGCCGCAGCGGCAACTCGGGGCGCATGCGGCGTGGCTCGATGCGTTCCCGGAGCCAGCCACGGACATTAATGTCCTGGATGTGCATGAACTCGATGCCGATCGTGCCGCAGTAGGTCTGCTTCAACGCGGTGAGCAGGTCGCGCAACGTGATCTGGTTGAGGCCGTGGAAGGCGCTGCCGTCGAAGGTGCGGTCGAGATCGGCTTCGGTGAGCCCGAATTCCGTGATATTCAACAGCGGATGCGGCGGCGGCGGCGGGTTGAGAGGGTCGAGATGGGCCTGGAAGTGGCCGAGATCGCGGTACGCGAAGATGAGGCGGACGATGCCCGTCTGCCGTTCGCCGGCGGCAGGCGCCGGCGTCTGACCGCCGAGTTCAAGCCCTTCAAAGAAGGCCTGCCAGCGGTCATCGACAGAAAGAGGGTCGGTTTTCCAGCGCTGGAAGTACTCTTCAATCAAACCAAGATTCGCCTGCGTGGCAAACATCACACGCTCCTCCGCCTTCTGTGCCCCACCTCTATCTTAGGGAATCAGATCGGGCACAAACATCCCATGCCGGAGCATTGCCTTTCCGGCGTGTCTCACGAGACTGCGACCCGACCGGAGACGCGCGCCCTTTCGTGAGGCCCGCTTCCTTTTCGTGAGAATCGCGCCTTTTTCGCGAGACTGGCGCTCTTCTGGCGAGACTCGCAATCGACTGTTGAGACGCGGCTGTACCGCACTTCGTTTCAGCTGCGGAATCCCGTTCAGCGATCGACATCAAAAGCTCACAAAACACTCTCGCATTATTCGCCGAGTCGCATCGTGAATCCACACATGGCTGAAATAAGACTAGGGCCATCGAACACTCTCCATGATCGCGGGAGGCCTTTTCCCGCCGCTATGTGATGTGCACCAATTGGGAGACTCCATGATCCGCCGTTCATTGTTTGGGTTGATTGTTTTAGCTGCCTTGGGTTCGAGCGTTCATGCGCAGTCCACATGGGCGCTCACCATCAGCGCCAATTGGAACGTCGCCGTCATCTGGTC
>JBBQII010000618.1:0-2958 GCA_038324795.1 Gemmatales bacterium | reverse complement strand
TCGGCGTTGTTTGCGCATGAACCAGCAGTACGCCAGCAGGAGGGTCGGTGCCATCCAGATAAAGTAGAACGAACCGATCTTCGCGAGATTCATTGCTAATGCGGCCCCGTTCAGCGCGATCCAGAACAGAGCGCCCTGAATCACCTCAGGTCGATCACGCAACCGCGCTGCCACCTGCATGACCGCCGGGAGCAGGATCACCAGATCGAACGGCCACGCCCCATATGACGAGGTGACGAACGACACCAGGACCAGAATCGGCAGCCGTTCCTTCCAATCCCACGGTTCATTGCGCCGACTGCGCAGATGCCAGGTGAGCCAGGCGAAGCCGAGCAGCGTCGGCAGGAACGTCAGCGCGAAGTTCTGTTCCCCGCCGAACTCGCGGATCAGCGAACCGAGAGTCAGCGACTTCCACTCGACCGGCGGCCGTTGCGTCATCGCTTCGAACCACTGCTGGAAGACACGCGGATTGAACGCGAGTGCCGCGCCGGAAGCGACCAGTCCCGCAATCGCACCGCCGATCAACAGGCGCGGCTTGCGCATCACACCCCAGCCGATCAGCACGATCCAGAACAGATACAGAAGGTGCGGCTTGATCGCCAGCAACGCCGCAGCCATGCCCGCGGCTGCGTACCAGCCGCGGCCCACGCAGACCAGAAACAACACGCTGCCGAGGAAGATCCACGGGCCGATCTGGCCGGAGTTGAGTACGAACAGCGTCGGCATGAAGGTCAGGGCCAGCAGCCAGGAAATCCAGCGCGCGGCCGGGTCACCACCGTAGACGCAATACAGCCGGTCGGAGCCGAGCAGCACGAACAGTAGCCCGAGGCCGATCCAGATGAGTTGCGACGTGCGATGGTGAATCTGCCCGAACGGCATCGCGATGGCGAGCGTCCACGGCGGGTTCCACATCATGATCGCGACATCGGTATCACGGCCGGCATCCTGTTGCAGCGGCAGCAGATTTTCGGGAAGGTACGGGTCGCGCCCGGCCGCGTTCAACTTCCCCGCCGCCCAGTACTCGACGAAGTCATCGATCGGCAGAATATGCGGGTCGTCGTACATCTTCTGCAAGCGCGGGATCAGGAGCACGACCGCCGCCGCAAGCACCAGCAACATCACGACCAGTCGGGCCGACCTGTTCATCATTCCTTCCACGACTTCTGTTTGACAAGTTTCTTGACGTCCTGAATGGCCAGGGCGGCGTAGGTCTGCAACTCATTCGCCTGAGCAGGTGGAAGGTCCACCACCTGCTTTCCATGAACGCTCACCTGCCCCGGCAGGCCGCGCGGGTCGATGTCGTAAATCCAGGCGTAGAAGCTGCACGCCACAATATACATGCCGGTCGTCGTCGGGTGATAGTCGCCCGGGAAACAGAGTTGATACTGCGGCGAGCCGGTCCAGCAGCGTTGGAACGCCATGCCCGCCGGCACGCACTCGCCCCCCTGATCGGCGGTGACATAGACGAACGGCTTGGTCAGCAGCGGCTGATTCGCGGCCGTCGTATCCCGTGGCCAGGTCATGTAGAAGATCGGGATCGCCCCTTGCGCTCTGATCTCTTTCGCCCAGGTCCGGCAGCCCTCGTAGAACTCCTGCTGCAAGTCGGGGAAATAGGGCCGGGCACTCTGCTCCTGCAGCACCACGAAGTCCCAGTCGCGCGACCGCAGTTTCTGCAGCGCCACCCCACCGCTGTAATGGCCCAACAGCGTCTGCCCGCCTTCAGCCACCACATCGATCTCAAGCGTCGGCGTTCGGCCGGTCGAGGTAGCCAGCGAGCGGAGCATCTCAGGCAGGTCCGAGTCGCCGTTCTGCGTCAGGCTGTTGCCGATGAACAGGATCGAGATCGGCAGGTGCCGTTTCGGAAGCGTTTCCCCGTGCCGGCGCTGGTCGAGCCAGTTGACCTTCTCGGCCTTCCAGGCCGCTCGGCGAACTTGCTGCACCGCAGGGATCGTCATACCGGTCAGCACCGCGATGATGCCGATGGAGATGATCAGTTCCAGCAGCGTGAAGCCGCGACGACGAAAAGAGGGGGGCCGCATGGTTGATCCTTCAATCGATATGGAGCAACGATATTGTGCCGGGACCAGGCGACCGAGGCCAGTGAAAATAGGCAGCGTGCATAGTTTAGCGGTCACCCCAGCGGGGTGACCGTTGGGTTACCCCGCCACTCGAAACCTCGCCCTGAACAGCGCCCCGTCGTGCGGCGATGACTCAATCCCGAGTGTTGACCGGTGATGTTCCAGCACGACCATCACGAACGACAGCCCGAGGCCCATTCCCGCGCTGTAGCCTTCAAACACGGCATTGTCTCGCTTGGTGCTGAAGTGCGTCATCAGGCATTTCTGCCTCACTTCCTCCGTCATGCCGATGCCGTTGTCGCGCACTTCCAGGACGGCACTGTCGCCGTCGCGGTACGAGCGCACACTGACTTGACCTCGCCATGAGGCCGCCTCGATCAGAGCGTGCTTGCGCTTCGCGGGGTCGGTGATCGCGCGGGCCGCATCGCGGACGTGGTTGCGCATCTCGAAGGTCGCATCGCGCGCGTTGAAGATCAGGTTCTCGATCGCCTGTTGCAGGTGCGACAGGTCACCATTGATCGGCAGCGGTTCCTCGGCCATGCTGCTTATCATCGTCAGCTTCCATTTGTCGCGCGCGATCTCGCCCCAGGTGCGCTGCGTATCGCGGACAAGGTCGTTCAGGTCCAGCCGCGTCATCTCCGCCCGGCTCGGGTCGCGGCGGACGGTGCGCAGGATCTGCTGCAGCCGTTCCGTCACCGTGCCCAGCGTTGAGCGCACTTCCTGCAGCATACTCGTTTGCTCGATCGCCATGCCATCGGCTTCCAGACAGCGCGATAGCAGATCGTTCGGCCGCACCAGCAAGTTCTTGATGTTGTGCGCATACGACCCGGCCATGATGCCGATGCCTGCGTACAGTTGCGACTTGATCTCGAGCGCGCTC
>JBBQII010000617.1:0-2959 GCA_038324795.1 Gemmatales bacterium | reverse complement strand
CGGCATCAGCATCGCGTGGCAGCGCCATCAATGCGGCGATGCAGTCAGTCACGATGCCGCGGTTCGCTGAATCGAGGCCATCCAGGAAGCGCACACGATCCGCCGCTTCAGGCTCTTCGCACAGGTGGCGCAGCATGGTGTCGCGCAGGCTGTAGTCGGCCCATTGCGTGCGGAATGCGGGTCGGTATTCGGCAGCGGGCAGCACGGGCAGCATGTCGATCAGGTCGGCTGACCAGTTGAAGTTCGCGTCCGTGGTTGCTGCTTTCAGGAACAGCCGGGCCGCGCGCTGACGGTCTTCGGGGGCGAAGTTGACCGTGTACGGCACATGTGAGGCGTTGACGAAGCCCGGGTGATTGATCATCCGCTCGGTCATCTTCGGGTAGCGCAACAGCAGGTGCAGCACGATCTCGCTCAACCGCGGGCCCCAGTTCTGCTTGATGCGCGACTGCTGCCCGGCCAGCTTCTTGTCGAGCCCGAACAATGCATCGATGACGACGTGCGTCTGCTCCTCGGTTGCCTTTCCTTTCAGCCGGGCCAGCACGATCAGGTGATGAATGTCATCGGTCCCGGTACTCGTCGGCGTGAACCGGGCGATGATCTTGCGAACGGTGCCTGGGTCGTCGTCCTCGATCATCGCGAAGTAGCGGGCGCATTCGTGGTCGAAGATCGCGTCGCCGGTAGGGTAGATCTGGTGCAGGCGATGGCGGATCAATGAATCGGATGCTGCCAGCGACGGCCGGCTTTTCTGGAGCGAATAGGCGCTGAAGACTTCCTCGGGCGGATTGTGCAGGCACCAGTCGCCATCGGTGAGCATCAGCAGCCGCAGGGCATCGACTTGCACGTGGCGGTCGTTCGTCTGCAGCGCGGACCAGGCGACATTCACCTTGCGCGAGGGTATTAGCATGGCATGGCTGGCAATGGCCATGGCCAATCGGGTGCCGATATTCATGCGATCGATCTTGAGCATCAGATCGTACCATTCGTCATTCCGTGTGCCACGAATCAGCCGCGCCGCCGCCAGGCGCACGCGCTTGTCCGGGTCGTTGATCGCGGGAATCGATGATTCAAGAAGTTTCTTCCGACGTGACGAGCCCAATGATTCCCAATTAATAAGTTCGGCAAGAACGTCGATCACCATCGCGCGAAGGCGCGGATCGGGGTCTTTGACCAGCTTCGCGACTGTTTCATCGTCGAAGTAGGCGATCGACGGGTCGACACGCTGTGCCCAGAAGGCGCGTTCGCGGATCACAGCGACATTGCTGTCAGATGCCATGTTCGCGTCATGCCGCGTCAGCCCATCATAAAGCGCAACGAGGATCTCGATCGCGCGGATTCTCTGCTCAGTCGTGCAGTCGCTGCCGGTGATCACATCAGCAAAGAACTGGTTGCACGGGTAGTCCATGTGTTTGATCAGATCCTCGCATTGAGAGCGCGACCAGGCGTCGAGCGGCTGCGGGGCACTGACGATGTTCCGGACCATCTCTTTCATCTGAGCGTTCGAAAGAGCGTGCGGTCGTTTAGTGTTGTCGCCTGTCGGCATCGGCTTCCGCTCATTCACGGGACTGAACAGATCGAAGGGCGGCTCGAGCGTCGGTTTATCCTTGAACACACCGTCATAGTCCACGCCGAACCGCAAATTGACCCTCGGCACCAGCCGCTTTTCCGCCGGCACATCGCGCTCGAAGCTCTTTCTCGCCATCTCCAACTTCGCCAGGAAAGCGAGATCAACCCCCGGCATCGCCGGCATCTGCTGCTCGCTCAGCGGCAGGTACAGCGACTTCTGCTTCACGGGCACGCGGGTCACCGGCTTCGCGCCGCCGGTGTACTCGATTCTGTACACCCCACCGCGTGTGCCGCGGCCGCCGATGCTCACGTAAAGCGAGCCATCGGGGGCCACGCAGACGTCGTTCGGGGCGAAGCCGTCGGTGCCGGTCGGTTCGAGGAAGACTTCGGGCTTCGTCTTGTAGGTGCTGCCGTCGGGCGTCAGCGGCAGGTAGTGGATCTTGCCGAAGGTCCAATCGCAGGCAAAGATGCCGCCCCGGTAATGTTTCGGGAACTGCGTGTGCCGATAGCAGGTGACGCCCGTCGGCGAGCCCCGGCCCATCGGCGCGAGAACATCAACCGTGTCAGCATAGTAGCCGGGCCGGGCCAGCGAGCGCATGTAGCCGGGCAATCGCCAGCCGTGATGTTGGCCATAGGCAACGTGATACATCCGCGTCGGCGAGTACCAGGGCAGCAGAAAGTCGCGTTCGGTGTCGCTGTCGTAGGTGATGATGTCGCCCATCGGCGTGAAGTCGAAGTCGTACGGGTTGCGGAACCCGTGGGCGATGCATTCAATCTGTCTGAGGTCTTTCGACAACCGGAGGATGCCGCCGCCTTCGGGGTATTGAACAGGCGATTCCTTGCTCAACTTCAGCTTCTGGATCCCCGCATCATTGCCGGCCACGATGTAAATGCGCCCGTCAGGCCCCTTGCGGATCGCGTGGACGCCATGCTCGCTGGAGCCGAGGGGTATGCGGGGGAAGGGATGCTGCTTCATCTTCTCCGTGCCGGGGACAATCTCGCCGAAGCGGAAATAGATGCCCGTCGCTGCATCGGCATCCAGGGCAATCGAGGGGTACAGCAGCGCGTCCATCGGTGTGTAGAACGATTGCCCCTGGGCGAGGTAGCGTGCCGTTGCATCGTCACCCGCGATGCGTACCTTGTCGCTGAGCCGTGGTTGCTTGACGACATCGGGGAACGCGCCGGAAACCTCCGGACCATTCACGTAGCGCGACACGCCACCATCGGCACTGAGCCACAGATAGCCGTCGATCCAGCACATGCCCATCGCGCCGGTCGCCGTTTCCACGATCACCGTCGCCTTGTCGAAGATGCCATCGTCGTCGGTGTCTTCCAGGCGCTTCACCCAGCCGCGGCTGCTGACGAGGACACGACCCTTGTCGTCGAGCGTCATGCA
>JBBQII010000616.1:0-2961 GCA_038324795.1 Gemmatales bacterium | reverse complement strand
CGATTTGAACGGGTCGTCAAGCTGGAAGTCGTGAATCAGCACCTTGATCTTCGGCAGCCCCTGGAACTGAACTTCGTCCGCCCGGCGACGGCCGGCCGACTTGTCGTGTACTTCGAACATCACGCGAAGCACTTTCTTGAGCTTGCGGAAGTCGATGCCGTCTTCCACATAGATGATGTCGATCTGCAGATCGCGCAGCAATCGCCAGCAGTACTGCCGCACATGCCGATGCATCACCTCATGGTAGGCCGGGCCGACGGTCTCGGTCACCATGCTCGATTCGTCGCGTTCCTCGACTTCATCGCGTGCCAGTCCCGGCATGAACCAGAGGTGCGGAGCCAGCCAGAAGCCGCTGCCGCCGGCGAATCGCTTTGTGCGGGCATGCTTGAAGATCTTCTCCAGGCCGCGCGTCAGCAACCGCCGCTTCTGGATCTCGTCGCGGCGGATGAATCGGTCGAGTACCGTGCCATCGGCGAGGTCGTCAAGGCTGACGCGCAACGGCCAATCGGGATCGAATTCGCGCGCCTGCGATTGTGCCGTTTCGACAAGGCGGATGCGCACGTCGACTTCAGACGCAGGCAATGGCTCGAAGCAGACTCGCCAGCCATGTCGACCGAGCAGGCGCGTGACCTGCGGCTGCACAGCCGAGGCCAGATCGCCCGATACGTGGACCGTCGGCTGAGCGGGTCGCGACGGGTTGCGCTTCCAGAGCATGAACAGGAAGATGCCGGCCGAGACAACGATCCCCGGCGTCAGCCACGCGACCAGTTCGCCCAGCGTGCGCGTAATCGGCATGTCGCGGTCGCCGGGTAAATCACCGATGACGCGTCCGCCGACGGCAGTGAACATCGCCGCACTGAGCAAAAGCAACACGATGGCCGAGATAACGAACAACAGCTTCGCCGTGCTGATCGAGTAGACGCGAACACTGTTGGCCGGCCGCCAGATGAACTGCACTTCCGGTTGCCGCGGCCACAAAGCGATGATGCCGACCACGCAGAGTGCTGCCCCGCTGAGGATCGGCACCAGCCACAAAGGCAGCAAGATCCAGGCGCCGAGTACCGCAGCCGAATAACATTGCAGGAACACGAGCTGCCGTCGGCTTATCCGGCCTTCCGGCGAGCGCGATACGGTGCCGGGAGCAAGGACATTGAACAGGATGAACGGGAAGTAGGCGCCGCCCAACGCGCAGGCGAACAGCAGCCCCCATAACCCGATCATGCCGGCCAGGTACATGGTGTAGCTGCCCTGGATGGCCCAGCCCCGCCAACCATCGGGGAACGCATCCCATAAGGAGAGGGCAGCGGCGCACCAGCTCGCAAGAACAAGAATCAGCAGCTTGACCGAACCGGGTAAACCCCGGCGGATGCGAGGTGAACCACGCAGGTCCGGGCCGAACTCGAACTTGTAACGGTCGGCCGCGCGGGCGAGATTCCAGACCTGCCGGCCGAGGTACTTCACCCACTGCAACGGCGCTGTCCGATGTCGCATGGCGATCAGCGCGACGAGAAGCGTAAGCGCTGCCGCGCCGAGCGAGTCGTAAAAGTCGTTCGGGGATTGCCGCCCGAAAAACTCGAGCGCGAACAATGAGACGCCGACCGTCGGCGCAAACCATCCGCCCTGAATAAGGACGTGTCGGACTTGAGGCAAAGTCTGGCTGAGCAGCTTCATACCTCTATTTCACCGCATCCTGACCCGGAAGACAATCATTTCCGAAAGAATTGCGCATGATGGTTCTTCCACTTCAACGTCGCAACGCGCATACGCGTTGCCGTTCGCCGATCTCGGGCGACGTGAGTTTCTTCAACTGCACGCAATCGCTTCCGCAGCTCAGCTTACTATCTCTTCGCAAATCCGAAGGTTTCGTTCATCGAAATCGCTTGCTATGCCGATTGCTCTGGACTAAGATGCTCAAGAATGTTGGATCGTCTATTGACAGTGGCCAACCCTGCCTGAACCTCCCGGCGCATGAAAATCCTACCCGCGCGTCGGATATTTGATGAGACCGCAAAACCGGCCTGCCGGATCTATCCTACCTCCCGCTTGGAAAGGTGTACTCGCATGTCAAGCGCCGATGCCGTAACTTGGAACCAGGACCCGGCCCACTTCCGGAAGCCCGGTCGCCGCGACTTCATTCGCGTGGGCGTCGTCGGCGCCCTGGGTCTGACACTGGGCGACTACCTCACCATGCAGTCGCGTGCCGATCAGAAGTTCTTCCAGAGCAAGGAAGGCGTGGCCAAGAGCGTCATCCAGATCGTGCTGCCGGGCGGTATGGCTCATCAGGAATCATGGGATCCGAAGCCGGAAGCGCCGCTCGAGTACCGCGGCCCGTTCGGCGTCGCCAAGACCAAGCTCAGCGGTGTCGTGCTGAATGAGAACTTCAAGCATGTCGCCGGGGCCATGGGCAAGATGACCGTCATCCGCTCGATCGCGGGCAAGGAAGCGGATCACGGCCGGGCGACCTACACCATGTATACCGGCTATCGCAAGAGCCCGGCCATCGAACATCCGAGCCTGGGCTCGGTGGTGTCGCACGAGTTCGGGCCGCGCAAGGACCTGCCGCCGTACGTCGCGGTTCCCAACGCGACCGAGTATGGCGGCACCGGTTACCTGGGTTCGCAGTTCGGGCCATTCGGCATCGGCAGCGATCCGGGCCGGCCGAACTACCAGGTGCGCGATTTGATGCTGCCCCCGGGCGTCGATGACCGCCGCTTCAGCACCCGGCGCGAGATCCGCGGCGTGGTCGACGACCACTTCCGCCGCGTGGCCGACAAGTCGGAAGCTCTTTACGCGATGGATGAGTTCTACCAGCGGGCCTATGCGATGATCTCATCGCCGGCCGCACGCGAAGCGTTCGACATCCACAAGGAAACGCAGGCAACCAAGGACATGTACGGCACCAGCGATGCCGGCCCGCGCTTCCTGCTGGCCCGCCGGCTGGTTGAAGCCGGCGTCCGATTC
>JBBQII010000615.1:0-2981 GCA_038324795.1 Gemmatales bacterium | reverse complement strand
GGCCTGACCGACATGGGCATCTTCATGCTCGATCAGGCCCGGCAGAAGTATCCGAAGGACCCGACGCTCAATCGGGCACTCGCCCGCCTCTTCGAGAAACGCGGCAATTACTCGCATGCGATCGCGCTGTGGCAGCAGGTGAAGGAGGCCGTGCCCGGCGACGTCGAAGCATCGAGCAAGGCCAAGAACCTGGCCGCCAGCGAGACGATCCAGCGCGGGCAGTACCAGCAGCAACTCTCGGGCGAGAAGCCATCGCTACAGGCCACGGCCGGGGCCGCGAGGAAGGCCGAGGAGGCCGGCGGTCGCGACACCAACGCACTGCAGGCCCGCATCGACGCCAACCCGACCGACCCGGCCGGATACCTGCAACTGGCGATGGCCTACCGCAAGAGCAATCATCTCGACAAGGCCCGGGAGACGCTCGAGAAGGGCCTGGGGCCGACCGCATCCGCGTATCCGATTCAAGTCGAACTGATGGAGATGGACCTCGAACCGTTGCGTAGGAACCTCGATGTATCCGAGGACAAGATCCGCGCACGCATGAAGGCCGCCGATCCGGATGACGACGAACCGACCGTGGACGAACTGAAAAAGATCCGCCAGCGCCTGTTGAAGGAGATCAACTCGCGGGAGATCGAACTGTTCCGGTTGCGGGCTGACCGGTTCCCACAGGAGTCAGCGCATCGACTTGAGTTGGGAGCCCGACTGCTGAAGGCCGACAAAATCGACGAAGCGATTGTCGAGTTGCAGCAGGCGAAGAAGGACCCGAAGCATGTCGCGAAAGCGACCATGCACCTGGGCTACTGCTTCAAGCGCCGCAAGAACTGGAAGCTGGCCCTGCGCAACTTCGAGGAAGCCCTTGCTGCGCTGACCGAAGCGGAAGAAGGCCATCGCAAGGAGATCCTCTTCCATCTGGCCCAAGGCCATGCAGAAGCGGGCGACTTCACGAAGGCGCTGGAAATGGGCCACGAACTGGCCAACCTCGATTTCGGCTACCGCGACATCGGCAAACTGATCGACGACTGGCAGGACAAACTGCAGTCGGCGTAAGATATCACCTTCGATACATAATGTCAGAAAAAGACAGCCACGGATGCACGCAGATGGAACACGGATGAAAACCAATACACGGCAGATATTCGAAATCTTAGATCAGGACTTTCTTCTTATCCGTGGTTCATCTGTGTGCATCCGTGGCTGTCTTTCCTGATTTCGTGACGGGAATTTACATCCTGACTGTCAGTAGCCGGGATAGCAATTGACGGTTCTCGCTTTGAATCATCCGTCGCGCGCGTCTTACGGCTGACATGGGCGAACTCTCACCCCTGTACCAGCGGGTCGCTGTCCTTCAAATCGCAGACGAACATATGCCCCGGCTTATGTGTGATGGCGAACGGCGGCTTCGCGTGCATCAGGGCTGCCTGCGGGGTCACGCCGCATGCCCAGAAGACGGGGATCTCGCCGGGGCGGATTTCGACCGCGTCGCCATAGTCGGGATTCATCACGTCCGTGATGCCAATCGCTGATGGATCGCCCAGATGCACCGGCGTGCCGTGTGCCCGCGGGTAGCGTGCGCAGATGCGTGTCGCCTCGATCGCATGGCCCGGCGTCATCGGCCGCATGGAAACGACCATTGGCCCGTGCATTCGCCCTGCCGGCCGACAGGCAATGTTCGTGCGGAACATCGGCACATTGCGGGCCATCTCGATATGCCGAACGGGGATACCGCTGTCCTGGAGCGCCTGCTCGAACGTGAACGAACACCCCACCAGGAAGCTGACCAGGTCATCGCGCCAATGCCGGGCCACGTCGGTCGGCTCATCGATCAACTGCCCGTGCTCCCAGACGCGGTAACAGGGCAGATCGGTCCGCAGGTCGGCACCCGGGGCAACGTGCCGCGGTTCCGGGTCGCCCGGTTCAGTAACGTCCAGCAGCGGACACGGCTTCGGGTTGCGCTGACAGAACAGCAGGAAATCAAACGCCCAGTCACGCGGCAGGATGACGAGGTTCGCTTGCAGATGCCCCGCGGCCATGCCGGGCGTGGGATGCTTGTGGACGCCATGCCGGCATTGATGGCGGACGGCGTGGCCGGGGTTGCGAAACGTGGTTTGCATGGCACTCCGGCATCCCGTTGGGATGCCCGCTAAACATGATGATTGCGTATCTGTTTCAACGGATACGCATAATCATCAAACATCAATCCATCGACGCTGCACTCAAAAAGACCTGTTTTACCGTCGACCAACGGACCTTCGCGAATCATCGTTTCCAGTATCCGGCGTTCTTCATCAATGCTCAACAGTGATTCGCTCAGCCGCTTGTTCATCAGCGATGCCACGCCGGCGATCACGGCGTAGGCCGCCCAGTTGCTGATGCCGGCGACGATCAGATGATCGGTCGCGAGCCGGCAGGCGATCTTCGCCCCGTCGGGGATGTTGTTTGCAATCAGATCAATCGGCAGTTTGCCCATGCCAACTTCGTTGCCGCCATCGCCGATGCCGATGGTGGTGATGCCGGCTTCACGGCATTGTTCCAGCAGCGGATGCACGGGCGTCATCACGTCGGTGATATCGCGGCCTCGCATCGAGTAACAGCGTCCGTCACTGGCACGGCCGACGCGTTCGATTGCAATCAGATGCGTCACTTCAGCAGCGGTCGATGCCGGCATGCAGCGAACGGGAACGTCCGGAAGGTTTGCTTCACGCAGACCCGCTATGAGAGAACGCACGCAGAACTCATCGGTTAGCAGTTCCGCTTCAATTCCCAGTTCTGCGAAGCCGCGTGCGAGATACACTGCCCCGAGCGGGCCATCGGTTTCACCGCACGGAGGAACCACATCGGCGATGTAGAAGCCGGTGAGGATGGCGACACGGTGAGCGGCGGCGAGGGAATGACAGGCCGCTGCGAAGTCATCGGGCAGCGCGTTGAACAGATTGTGGACCGGGTCACGCGCCAGGCCGCGCTGGCCGACATCCACCTGA
>JBBQII010000614.1:0-2985 GCA_038324795.1 Gemmatales bacterium | reverse complement strand
GAGCTGATCGCGGGAATACCTTGGCTTTGGCTTTCACGCGATCGATGTAACTTACTTGGCAGATGAAATGCACCAAGTATCAATTCGTCCTGCCCGGGCCGAACGATCCGCCGTAATGACCAATGCGACAGAGAATTGCCCCGCCGGATCGATCTGACCGGCATTCTGGTGACCAGCGTCAGTCGTTCACAAAACGGATCGCGTTCTACCAATTGGTAGCGATCGTCCGTTTCAGTGTTCAAGTCGCGGATCAATTCGGTATCCGCGATGCGACACTCCGCCAGAATCAGCACATCTATCTGATGCTGACGGACAAGTTTGCCGATCGCGCTCGCAAGCGGCTTGCCGTTGATGTTCCAGAACAGAAAGTTCAGCATCCGCCTTACCCCGCCTTCGCCGGCGGCGTCGCCAGTATCCCCGGCGCGGCGGTCCTGCTGTGGTCGTGCCCTTCGTACACGCCGAAATCGTTGAAGAGGAAACGCTTGGCAATGCGGTAGAGGAGATTCTTTTCGGGTACCTCGTTGCCGGGGCTGTACTGCGATGTGCGCACGCTCATCCGACCCAGTTCGTCCAACGCGGTCTTCCGGGCCGTTGAGTCGGGGGCGCTGTGTTTCTCGACCAGCGCCTTGAGCAGGTCGGGCCGTTCGAGGACGATGCAGCCGCGCGTGGTTTCCTGCGACAGTTGCCGGAAGTCGCGTAGAAACGTCGATTGCAGGAACTTCTGCCGCAGGCCGCGGGAGTCGCCGGGCTTCTTGTGGATCGACTCCTTGCTGAACTGCACGATGGGGCACGGTTCGATGTCGCCCCAGGGGTTGATGTGATGGCTGATTCCTGTCGCCGCGGGGCAGAGGGCCTTTCCTTCACCGTCGTAGTAGGCGTCGATGATCACGATCGGCTTCTTCGCGCGCATCTCGACGACGAACTTACGGGCACGCAGCGCCTGTTCGGGTGTCAGGCACAGGTCGGGGTTCGGGTTCGGGCCCATCGGCCGATAGACGTGGAACCAGGTGTACAGCACGCCCATTTCGATCAGGCGGTCGACCCAGCGTTCGGTCAGCAGGTCGTCGATGTTCGATCGGCACAGCGACGTGCAGACGCCCGTCATCACCTTGTTGTCGAGACAGTTCTGGATCCCCTGCAGCGACTTCGACAGCACTTCCTTACGGCCGCGGCGCACATCGCTGATGATCTCGCTGCCTTCGACACTGATCAACGGCGTGACGTTGCCGAGTTGCCGGAGGCGTTTGGCCTTCTCGGGCGTGATGAAGTGGCCGTTGGTGAAGATCTGGAAGTAGCAATCCGGGTGGCTTTCAAGCAGGTCGAACAACTTGGGATGCATGAACGGCTCGCCGCCGACGATACCGAAGAAGACGTTGCCCATCTGCTTTGCTTCGCGCACCAGTTCGTGGAACGCCTCGGGCTGGATGATCTCCTGCTTCGATGCGACATCGACCCAGCAGCCCTGGCAGCGCAGGTTGCACGAGTTGATAATTGAAACGTACAGGAACGGCGGAAAATACTGTCCTCGCTTCAGCCGCGATTTGTGCCGCTGCACGGACAGAAAGCCCTTGAGCCCCATGTTCCACGCCAGCTTCCAGAGCAGGCGCTTGTCGGTTTCGAACAGCACACGGCGGGCCATGGCCAGCAGCATAAGTATCGCCTTCCCGCAGCCCCTACGCGGGCAGCAATGAACTGACTGGAACCTGGCCGACAGTCCGGCCGTCGATGACGACGGGCACTTGCTGACCGGGAACAAAGATTGTTGTAGAACGGTAAAGGCGCTTGCGGGCGGGGCCGCCCGGGTCGGCGTAGACTTCGACCTGGCGATCCGCGATGTTGACAATCCAATAGATTGGCAGACGAGTCTGGGCGTACAAATCGCGCTTCGTGGTCTGATCGAAGATCACCGAAGTATCGGCAACTTCGACGACCAGGGCGATGTCGCCATATCCGGGGTGCCGATTGGCATAACGATCAGGGTTGCCGACAACAACAGTGAAGTCGGGCTCCGGTTCGCTGACCGACGTCGTGATCTGTTTTTGAATATCCAGCCACCATCCTTCCGGGATCACTTCGCGAAGTTGCAGCTCGGTCCGTCTCGTCGTGACTTCATGCGGGGGGTTCTTTGGCACCGTGGCGATGATCCATCCGTTGATGAGTTCAACCCGATCGTCTTCTCCCAGAATGCCGGCATCGATCATCCGGTGATACTCATCGACAGTGAACCGGCGAACCGGGTATGCGCACACCTCCGGTGCCGGGCGCACGGCCGGCTTGGTTGCCCGCGTGATGCGGGCATGCGATTTGACGGGTTGTGGCTTGATCGTCATCACCATGCCCTACTTTGGAAAGATGCTCTTCGCCACAATCGTGCCCAATTCGTCATCATTCAGCGAAACCGGAATCTTGCTGCCGTTGCGGTAGATCTGCTTACTGCGATACTTCGGCCGCGGGCTCGGTCCTGTGGGGTCCGTGTACACTTCGACTTGCCGATCGTTCAAGTTGACGATCCAGTAAACCGGAATGCCGCCATTCGCGTAGATCCGCAGCTTGCGCCCGCGGTCGCCCCGCAGCGATGAGTCAGCCACTTCCACAACCAACGAGGTATCACCCGGTTCGGGATGTCGGCCGCGGCGGCCGTCCTGCGATGTGCAGACGATCAAATCGGGTTCCGGTTCACTCTCGGAGGATGCGACGGTCAAAGCACACTGAACCCGGATGCGGAACCCCGCAGGCAACATCGGCCGCAACGCGTCTTCCAGATCTTCGATCGCCAGATCGTGGTTCGCATTGCGGGACATTTTTGAAACGATCCAGCCTTCCAGAAGTTCAACTGAATCATCCTCTGTCAGATTACCTCCACGGATCAGGCGATGGTATTCGTCCAGCGTCCATCGGCGGGTGTCCGGTGGTGGCAGCGATGATGAAACGACGACACTCATGGCTCTTACCCTTTCCCCACCATCTTATCAAACTCGTCTTCGC
>JBBQII010000613.1:0-3000 GCA_038324795.1 Gemmatales bacterium | reverse complement strand
GCGTAACCAGGTCATTTCCGACCTTGAACTCGATCGCTTCCTTGTTCGCGGTGATCGACACGGCGTCGTCCGCATGCGCCGCCGCAGTGAAGAAGACGGCCAGCGCCGCCGCAATCAGTCGCTTCATGATGCATCTCCATTCGAGCGGGGGGGCACGTCAACACCCCTTGAGAGTTTCGCCGCAGAGGGTACTATCCGACAGCGCGCGGGCAGAGTCAACCATGAATGACGTCGGGAGATTCATACAACGGAGTCAGCAAGCTTGTCACCTGTTCCCAGGAAACCATCCTCCCATGAAAATCCGCCAGGCGCAACTCATCGAACCGTTCAAGGTCGAGATCCGCGATGTCGAGATCCCCGCCCCGGCCGCGAACCAGATTCTCGTCGGGTGCGAGTTCTCCGCCGTCTCGGCCGGCACCGAACTGGCCGTCTACACCGGCACGCACCAGTGGCTCAAAGATCCCGCGATGCCGGACTGGAAATTCCCGTTCCGCCCCGGCTACAGTGCCGCGGGTCGGGTGCTGGCGGTCGGATCGGACATCAAAGGCTGGGCACCCGGCCAGCGCGTCAGCTATCCCGGCAACCACGCATCGCATGAACTGCTGACCATCGGCCACGAGCGCGGCCGGCTCTGGAAGATGCCGGAAAACCTCAGCTTCGACAAAGCCGCCCTCGCCTGCATCTCGCGGTACGGCTTCGGCGGCATCCTGCGCGCAGGGTTGACACTGGGTCGGTCTGTCGCAGTGCTGGGTCTCGGCATCATCGGCCAGTTCGCGGTTCGCAGCGCGCTGGCGGCCGGTTGTCATCCGGTGGTCGGCATCGATTCTGTCGTGATGCGCCGTGAAGCCGCCCTCGCGGCCGGGGCTTCGCATGTGATTGATCCGACAGCAACCGACGCGAAGAAGGCACTGGCCGACTTTCTGGAAGCGCGCGGTGCCGAGGTCGTCATTGATGCGACCGGTGCCCCCGCGGCAGTACCGGTCGCAATGTCGCTGGCCTGCGATGCGGGGCAGGTGGTCATAGTCGGCAGCCCGCGCGGCCTGGCGCAGAACGTGAACTTCTACGACGACCTGCACCGCCGGTACATCGAAGTATGCGGAGCGCATGGCAACATGCTGTTCGAACCGCCGCATCACCGGCTGGCGGGCGACTGGAACATCAACAAAGCCCAGAACTTCCTGCTGGCGGCGCTGGCTTCGGGCCGACTGAGCACCGCGAAACTGGTGACCCACGCCATCAAGCCCGAAGGCCTGAACGCCGCGTATGAAGGACTGCTGAAGAACAAGGAAGAGTACCTGGGCGTGACGCTGCAGTGGAAGTGAGGAGCATTAAGCCTCACAGACGATTGACCATTTATGCTAAATTTTTTAGCATTCACGTGGTGAATGTTAACGATCATTAGCATAAACAGGATCGGTTTTGGGATGGCTAAGCACAAGAAGGACCCCTGGTCCCCGACGGCGGAGGACTATCGGAGTGTCATTGCCGAGCAAAATCCGTGGGCTTTGACGGGCATGGTGCCCGCGGCTTGGGCGCGGGATATCGAACGGCCGTTGGCGCGTCGGCTCTGGAATCGGGTGCGTGCCAACAAACCGCGGCGGTTCGAAGTCATCCTTGGTCCGCGGCGCGTCGGCAAGTCGACCGCCATGTTTCAAACGGTCCGCCACCTGCTCCGCGATGCCAACATTCCCCGCGAACGGATCGTCTGGCTACGGCTCGACCATCCGCTTTTGATGCGGTTGGACCTGGGCAGCCTCGTCCGGTCGCTGACGACGACTGCCACCGCGCGTTCCCCCTGCTACCTGTTCCTCGATGAACTCACATACGCACGGGATTGGGATCTGTGGCTGAAGACTTTCTACGACGAAACCTGGCCCGTCCGGATCGTCGCGTCATCCAGTTCCACGGCGGCGCTGCAGGATCGGAAAATTGGAAGTCGCATTGGCCGCTGGAATGAACAGTATTTCCCCCCGTGCTTGTTCAGCGAGTACCTCGAACTGATCGGGCAGCAGATCGACGTGCCGGTCCGCGACAGCCTGTTCGACACGCTGAAAGCTTGCGGCCGCGTCAAGTTCAAGCAGGCGCAACTCGAAAAGCAGCGACGTCGCTATCTGCTGACCGGCGGATTCCCCGAATTGCTGCTGAACGACGCGCGGTTGACCGATGAGTCGGCCCTGTTGCAATCGCAGCAGGTGTTGCGCACTGACGCGGTGCAGAGTGCGATCTACAAGGACATCCCGCAGGCCTTCGGCGTAGACAGCCCGATGTTGCTCGAGCGACTGCTGTACACGCTGGCGGGCCAGGTAGCCGGCATCCTGTCGCCCAATTCGATCTGCCAGGGGCTCGGCGGGATGTCGCAGCCGACGTTCGACCGCTATCTGTCGTACCTGGAGCAGGCGTACCTGGTCTTTACGCTGCCGAACTATTCTGGGGCCGAGGCATCGATTCAGAAACGCGGCCGGAAGCTCTACTTCGTCGACAGTGCCGTACGGAATGCCGCATTGCAGCGAGGCTTGGGGCCGCTGAGCAACGTAACTGAGATGGGGCACCTGGTCGAGAATATGATCGCCGGCCATCTGTACGCGCTGGGTCAGCAGACGCAAGTACGACTCTTTTACTGGCGAGACAAGAACGACGAGATCGACTTCGTCTACGATCATCCGCAACAACCGCTGGCCGTCGAGATCGGCAGCGGCCGACATTCGCGCGGCGGACTGTACAAGTTCATGCAACGCTATCCGCGGTTCAAGGGGCGCTGCTTCATGGTCAGCCCGCAAGTGCCTTTTCGCATGCCGGCCGAAGGCGTCGAGGACGATATTGGCACGATCCCGCTTGATCTGTTTCTGCTGGCTGTCAGCACCCAGGCGGAGCGCGAACTGGAAAACAGGCTGCAATCTCACCACCGCCAGGCATAGTCTTCCCCCATGATGAACGACCCCGTCCTCACCTATTTCCTGCTCTGCTCATCGGCGTTTCTCGCGGGGGCAATCAACGCCGTCG
>JBBQII010000612.1:0-3006 GCA_038324795.1 Gemmatales bacterium | reverse complement strand
AGGCCCATCCGCCGAGCAGAGCTTATCGGTTGAAGAAGTTCGTTCGCCGGAACAAGGGGCAGGTGATCGCGGCGGGTTTGATCATCTTCGCCCTTCTGGCTGGCATGATCGGTACCACGCTCGGCCTGTTCGAGGCCCGTCGGCAAGCGGACATCGCCCGCGACGAGGCGACGGCGAAAGAGCAGGCGCGGCAAGCCGAGGCGGAGCAGAGGGGCATTGCCGAATCTAACGAGATCAAGGCCGTTGCCGCGGCAGAAAAGGAACGGCTCGCCAACTTCCAGGCACAGAAGCGGCTGTCGCAGATCGAGAAGGGCAACGAGATCACCACGTCGATCTTCACCGACTTGGACATCCGCAAGGTGAAAGCCGGGACCGAACCGCTGGAGGCGGTGCTGGCGAAGCGGCAGGTGACGGCGGCCGGGCAACTCGAAGGCGAAGCCATTGGCGACCCGCTGGCCGAGGCCGGGTTACAAGACCGCCTGGGCCGGTCACTTGTCAATCTCGGGCATCCACAGGACGCGATTCCCCTTTTTCTCAAGGCACGCGAAGCCCGCACAGCCAAGCTGGGGACCAACCACCCCGACACGCTCGGCAGCATGCACAGCCTGGCGGGCGGCTACTGGGGCGCCGGCAAACTGGAGTTGGCCCTGCCGCTCTTCGAGGAAACCCTGAAGCTCCGGGAGGACAAGCTCGGGGCGGACCACCCCGACACACTCTGGCGCATGAACAACCTGCTCTCCGCCTACGTCGAAGCCGGGGAGAAGGAGAAGAATAAAGCCGACGCATTGCTCGCCGAGGCCCGCAAGCACCTGCCCAAGGACAGCTCGCAACTGGCGAGGTCGTTGGCTCTAGTCGGTCTGTCACTTCTCAAGGGCAAAGCCTTCTCCGAGTCCAAGTCGCTGCTCCGCGAGTGCTTGACCATCCGCGAGAAGACGCAGCCTGATGTCTGGACCACGTTCAACACGCAGTCGATGCTCGGCGGAGCCCTGCTGGGCCAAAAGAAGTACGCCGACGCTAAGCCGCTACTGCTCAAGGGCTATGATGGCATGAAGCAAAGGGAGAAGACCATCCCACTGGTAGGCGCGACCCGTATCCCGGAAGCCCTCGACCGGCTGATCGAGTTTTACACCGCCACCGACAAGCCAGACGAAGTGAAGAAGTGGCAGGCAGAGCGAGCAAATTACCCCGCCGAACAAGCACTGATGCCGAGACCGGTCGAGTGATTCAACATGATGACACCTGCTGGACGCTGATCCACGCCGCCGCCGCGGGCGACTCAGGGGCCCGCGACAACTTCGCGCGACTCTACGAACCCGTGGCACGAATGTACCTCGCAACACGCTGGCGCAACTCGCCGCGAATCATCCTGATCGGCGACGCCGTTCAGGATGTCTTCGTCGAGTGCTTCAAACGCGACGGCGTGCTGGAAAGGGTTGTCGAAGCGCCTCCGGATGGTTTCCGGGCCTTCTTCCATGGAGTGCTTCGCAATATCGCCCGACGGCACGAGGAGAAGCAGCGTTCGGCCGGCCCGCTGCCCGACGACTGCGCCGCGGATGACACCAGTCTTTCACGCGCCTTTGACCGGGCTTGGGCACGTTCGCTGTGTCAAGAGGCGGCCCGTGTACAGGCCGAGACCGCCGCTGCGGCCGGTGAGCGGGCCATCCGGCGGGTCGATCTTCTGCGTCTCCGGTTTCAGGAAGGATTGCCCATCCGCGACATCGCGAAACGTTGGAACGACGACCCGGCGACCCTGCACCACGAATACGCCACCGCCCGCGACGAGTTCCGCACGGCTCTCCAGCGCGTGATGGCGTTCCATCTGCCGACCGCCACGGAGGCACAACGGGTCTCAGCCTGCCGCGAACTACTCGATCTGCTTAAAAAACCTGGATGATTGGTGATACCCCCGGCGTGATTCGAACACGCGACCGGCGGATTAGAAATCCGCTGCTCTATCCAGCTGAGCTACGGGAGCAAACAATTTTTTTAAGCGTTTTATGATAGCCTCTCGGGGTTGTGTAGAATAACTACACCCGTTCTCTACACCCGAGCGACCCCATGCCAGCCAAACGAAAGCTCAAGAAGCCTCGGCGCGACTTTCCCCTCTTCTGGCACTCGGCCGGCCAATGGTGCAAGAAGGTACGTGGAAAATTCTACTATTTCGGCACTGATGCCGAACAGGCTGAATCCAAGTACAACCGCGAAATCGAAGATTTGCGCGCCGGCATGATCACCAATCGGACACATGCTACCGGCCTAACGGTTCGCGGAGCGGTCAACTTATATCTCACGAGCATGAAAAACCGGCTGGACATCGGGAAACTGTCCCCCCGTTCATTCAAAGATTACTACGCGGCGGGTGAAATGCTCGTCGAACATTTCGCTGATGCACGTGTGATTGATCTTCGACCCAAGGATTTCGAGTCTGTTCAGAGCAAACTGGCGAAGACAATGAAGCCGGTTACTCTCGGCAATGCAACTCTCCGAACGCGCATCATCTTCACGTGGGCATTCAAGAATGAACACATCGACCGACCGCCCCGCTATGGTACATCGTTTCAGATGCCGAACGCCAAGGAGCGGCGGCGGGCAAAACGGGAAGGGGGGAAGCGGACGTTCGAGGCTGAGGAACTCCGAACCATCATCCAGACAGCGAGACAACCCTTGCGGTCTATGGTTCTCTTGGCACTCAACGGCGGGCTTGGGCAATCGGACCTCGCCGCAATCCCCATTGACGCGATCGACTTCAAGGCAGGCATGGTAGACTTCCCACGTGTAAAGACAGAAACGGACCGGCGATTTCCCCTTTGGCCTGAAACTTCAGTGTCGCTCCAGGAAGCCATCAACGTTCGACCCGATCCTCAAGACTCGTCTCATGCCAAGTTGGTGTTTATCACCGTTCAAGGCCGGCCGTGGGTACGTCACGTCATGCAAGATGATGGACGCATCGCCTTCACCGATGCAATTGCACAAGAGTTCAACAAGGTGTTGCGAAAGCTGAACCTC
>JBBQII010000611.1:0-3007 GCA_038324795.1 Gemmatales bacterium | reverse complement strand
GGGTGTGGTGGGTGGGGGGGGTGGTGTCGCCCCCCACCCCCCCCCACCCCCGATGACTTCCCTGCTGAAGCGGAAAATGGTTTATGAATCGGAGACCTACGAGATCTACACGGAAGAGGAAGAAGCGGACGAACCGATCGCTCCGGTGAAACCGGCTGCCCCGACGGCGACCGGCCCGTCCACGATCCTGATCGACGCTCCGACGCTTCGGGTGGCACCGGTACCGGCGGCCCCGCCAGTACCGCCCACGCCGCCGGCCGTCACGCCGACACCGGAACCGCCGACTCCGCCGGCCGTCACGCCGACACCGGAACCGCCGATTCCGCCGGCCCCGCCGCCCGCCGCGGAAATCCCGGATGAGACGCCGGCCCCGCCGCCGAAGGAGCCGCCACCTTCAACGATGCCGTAGCATAGACGTCCACGTGTGTGCCATCACAAATGCATACACGTGGACGTCTATGCCACGCAAAGCACGATCAACGAACCGCCGTAGCATACACATCCACGTGTGTGCCATCACAAATGCACACACGCGGATGTGTATGCTACGGCAGGCCTCTCACTCCTCGGATCGTTGCGCAACCGCCTCAGGGACGATGACATGGCGCGACCGCTGACTCTGTTCACGCACAACTGGACTGACCTGTCTCTCGAAGAGCTTGCCGGCAAGGCTTCCGAATGGGGCTACGCCGGCTTTGAACTGACCTGCTGGGGTGATCACCTCGAGATCCAGCGGGCCATCAGTGAACCCGACTACTGTGCCGCCAAACTGGAAATGCTGGCTCGTTTCGATCTGCACGTGCCGGTCGTCAGCAATCATCGCGTCGGCCAGGCGGTGCTCGATCGCGTTGATGCCCGTCATCAATCACTGGTGCCGGACTACGTCTGGGGCGACGGTGACCCCGATGGCGTGCGCCAGCGGGCGATCGAAGAGATGATGGCCACGTTCCGCGTAGCCGAGAAGCTGGGAGCCGCCGTCGTCAGCGGCTTCACCGGGTCGAATCTGTGGCCGTATGTCCTCGGCTACCCGGGGCCGACACCGGAGATGGTGGCCGCCGGCTTCGCGGAGTTCGCGGAGATCTGGAACCCGATTCTCGATGTAGCCGGTCAGTGCGGCGTGAAGTTCGCCTTTGAAGTGCATCCCGGCGAGATGGCCTTCGACTTCCACTCCGCACAGATGATGCTCGAAGCGGTCGACGGTCGCGAGGAGTTCGGCTTCACGTTCGACCCGAGCCACTTCCACTGGCAGGGGATCGACCCGGTCGAGTTCCTGCGGCAGTTCGGCGACCGCGTCTACCATGTGCATATGAAGGACGCAGTACTGTCGCTCAACGGCCGCAACGGCGTGCTGAACAGTTACCTGCCGGCCGGCGATACCCGGCGCGGCTGGCACTTCCGCGCCCCGGGACGCGGCAGCATGGAAACGGAATGATTGATCAGCGGACTGAACGCCGAAGGTTACATCGGAGCCCTGTGGGTGGAGTTCATCGACCGAGTCGAGGTACGAGGACTCGGTGGCGAGGAATCCGCCCGCTTCGTCCGCAAACTCGACTTTGAACCTGCGGCCCGCCCAGGGCCCAAGGCGTTTCGATAACGGTGCCACCATGCCGATGATCGACCTCGACAAAATGGACGAACTGCGGGCCGAGTGGATCGACCGGTTCGTTGTCGTACGCGAGGATCGCCCTGAATTGACACGGTTCGCCAGTCGCGTCGGTCGTGTTGTCACGGTCAATTACAGCGGCAAAGCAATCGTCGACTTCGCCGACGGAGCCTGGTACGACATTCCTGCTTCAGCGGAGCATCTGACCATCCTGACCGACGACGACCCACGTAAAGCGAAGTACGACGCGAAAGCGAACAGTGCGCAGCCGCATCCGACGCGGCAGGCATGATACGGCTTAAACTCACTGAGTTTTAGATTCTGGCAACTCCATTTTAACTGAACCGGCAGCCAAGTGGTCTGCTTGTGATATGCGCACTGATTGGCTAATCTGAACTGGTCATTCCCCTCATTCGCAAAGGCGATGCCCATGTTCTCCCCTCGAACCACTTTGCTGCTGTTGATCGTTGGATTGGTTCTCTTATGGCGGGCGCTCGATCCGCTGAACCTGGTGTCGCCCGCGAAGCAGGGACCAGCTGCGTCGAGCATTTCGGCACCCTTCCGCGAAGCGTTTGTCGAGCAACACGCGGACCAACTCCCGGACCGGGCATTGGCTCGCCTGCATCTGCCGAAAGGCATTCGCCGTAAGCCCGACTCCGGGTATTGGCCACTCCCGGACTTGGAGTTCTCCCCGGACGGCCGGCTCCTGATTGTCGGGTCGGTCGAGGGTTTGTTGATCTGGGACGTTCCCGGCCGACGTCTATCACGGTTTCTTCCCAAGATCAGCAAGGCGCGATTCTCACCCGACGGCAAGGTGCTCGCCACGACGCACGACGAGGAGTGGCATACCGGCGAGAAACGCATCTCGTCGCAAACGGTGTTGACGTTGTGGGACATCGCAACGTGGCAGAAGATCCGCCGCTACCCCGTCGACCTGATTCGCCACTTCAGCTTCTCGGACGATGGCCAAACGGCATACATCGGGAACGAACCGATCGTGGCCTTCGACCTGGCCACCGGCACCTCGACACCGCTTTACGACCGCGCCAGCGTCAACAAGGGGCTGGCTCCTCACGATCGCTACACATCGACGGACGACGTAGAGTTTTCGTCACGAAATTATGTGGCGGCCTCGACAACCAACCAAGGCGACGCGTACGTCTATCGTTGTCGATCATCGCGCTCCATCGACTTGCTGAAGGTTAAAATGAGCAATGGTCCGAAGGTTCGACTGTCCCCCGACGGAACGATGCTGGCAACGCTGGGCGGCGGGCCGTTGCGGTTGTTCGACACTCAAACGGCGGAATTGTTTCCCATCCCCAAAAATCTTGGCAGCGTAGACGTTCTAGCATTCTCCCCTGACAGCAGGCGAATCGCCTGGGCGGACTCTCGTCAACACTACCT
>JBBQII010000610.1:0-3016 GCA_038324795.1 Gemmatales bacterium | reverse complement strand
GGTTCTCGTCGAGGGCCATCAGCGTACCGCGGTTCTGGATGGCGAAGCCCAGATCGGCCGGGGCCAGGCCCGAGCCGAAACCGTAGTAGTTGCTCTGAATCAGTGAGACGCAGTTGCGGAACTTGTCCACGACGGTCAGATAGATCGTGTCGGCCTTGCCGAGCTTCGGGTCGCCGGCGTCAATTTCAGTCAGCACTTTGGCGGACTGAATCAACTTTCGGCGTTCCGCGGCATACGGCTTCGAGATCAGTTCCCGCACCGGCACCTTCGCGAACTCGGGGTCCGCGTAGTACTTCGCCCGATCGGCATAGGCGAGCTTCTTCGCTTCGATCATCAGATGCCACAACTCGGGCGATTGCGGGCCGAGCTTGCGCAGGTCGTATCCTTCGAGAATATTGAGCATCTGCAGTGCCGCAATTCCCTGGCCGGGGGGCGGCAGTTCGTACACGTCATGTTCGCGATAGCTGGCTTTCACCGGGTCGACCCACAGCGAGGTCTGCCCTTCGAGGTCTTCTTTCCGCAGCAGGCCGCCCTTTTTCTCGGCATAGGCGGCCAGCCGATCAGCGATACGGCCCTTGTAGAACGCGTCGCGCCCATCCTTCGCGATCTCGCGATAGCACTGCGCGAGTGCGGGGTTCTTGAAGATCTCGCCCGGTTGGGGGGCATGCGAATCATCGCCGAGGAGAAAGACTTTGGCGGTGTCCGCATCACGGCTCAGCGTCGGCTCGGCAGCGCTCCAGTACCCGGCAATCACTTCGCTGACGGGGAAGCCGTTCTCCGCGTAGTCGATGCTCGGCTGCAGGATCTTGTCCATGCCCAGCTTGCCGAACTTCTGGTGAAGGGTGAACCAGCCGTCGACACAACCGGGGACCGACCAACTCAGCGGGCCGGTATCGGGGATGTCAGTCAGCTTTTTGTCCGCGAAGAACTTGCGTGTCGCCGCCTGCGGCATGCGGCCGTTGGCATGCAGCCCGTACAGCTTCCTGGATTTGGCATCCCAGTAGATGATAAACAGATCGCCGCCGATGCCGCAGGACATCGGCTCCATCAGGCCGATGGCGGCATTGGTGGCGATGGCGGCATCGACCGCGTTGCCGCCCTGCTTGAGGATGTCCAGTCCCACTTGGGCAGCCAGCGGTTGCGAAGCGGCCACCATGCCGTTGGGGGCCATGACCACCGATCGGCCCGATTTGTAAGGCGTGGGCGGATGCCGATCAGCGGATTGTGCGGTCATGGAGAAGAACAGCAGGAGAGTGAGCGACAGCAAGCGGCGCATGGGGACCCGTTGAGTTGGAAGGCAACGCCGCAAGCGGCTCTCAGTGTGTCTGTCCCGGTGCGACGGTGAATGCGCCGTAGACGGGGGTCTGGCTGGCGCTGAAACCGCGCAGGTATTCTTCGACGGAGGCGGGGTCGGCATCCTGGTTGATGACCACCACGATTCCCTCACCCAGCGTGGTGAAGACGTCGTCATCGTCGCCATGGAACCGCTGCGGCGTGATCATCAGGACCAGCGAATAGCGTTCCTTCATCTCAGTGATGAGCCGACGGAAGCGGTACATCGACATCACGCTCTGCCGGTGCTTCGCCAGGTCGCTGCGGGCATAGTCGATCGACGAGATCAGGGTTTCGGCGAAGCAACCCGAGGAACGCTCGGTCTGCCCGTCGAGGTAGTGATCGAGTTGTTCAGATACTTCGCGGGCGCTCGGTCCGGTCCATGCGGGGAACGCGGGGTTTTCGAGGTGGGTGCGCGCTTCGAACACCAGCACCCGGCCCGAATTGCGCGTTAGGTAACAAGCCAGGTCGCCCAGCAGGTTCTCGACACACAGCCCCTCGGCCGTCGGAGTGAACAGCACGATCTTCCCCTGATCGGCCGTGGCGTTGAGCGAGATGCGCTCAGCCAGGGCACGCAGGTGTTCGTTACTCATCGGCTCGTTGCGGTTCATCGGTCGTGTCGGCGGCGGGCCGGCACGCATCGGGGCGGCCGGGTGCTGCCAGGGGACAGGCAGTTGCGAAGTGGGCAGCAGGCCATAGTTCTGTTCGGCCCCGACAGTCGCCGTTGGCATCCGCGGCATGTCGAACAGAGCGATGAAACTGATGAAGAGCAGGATCGACAGGCCGAAGGTGCCCAAGCCCAGTTTCAGGTGGTTCGACGAGGCCGGAGCGTTGCCTGCGGAACCGATCGCATGGATCGTCAACTCGCTCATCTTGTTGGCTTCGAGCTTTTCGTGTTCCTGCTTCTGCAGCGACTGCGCGTTGCGGCGTAGCTGCAGCGTGTCGATCTCCTGCTGCTTCTGCAGGGCTTCTTTTGAGAGGCTTTGCAGGAACTTCTGATGTGCCTGCCGTTCGATGAGTGCTGCTTCGAGAGAGCGGATCTTGATGGGGATCGACTTCAATGTGGCATCAAGGCGGACCTTCTCAAAGTTGAGCTGCTGGGCCGGGATCTGGGCCACACCAGCATTCTTCAGCGTTTCGATTGTCTCCTTCGTTTCGGCAATTTCCCGTTTACCGCTATCAACGGTGTTCTTGAGCGTGATGACTTTCACCTTCAGCGCCGATATTTCCTGCACGGAGTATGCCTTGGGGTATTCAAGGACCTTTTTGTACTCTTCGCTGGCCGCGGTCAATTGAATCTCCGCGTTGGTGACTTCCACTTCCTTGGAACTCAGTTTGGATGCGTACTCGCGAACCAGCAGCATGCGTGAGGTTTCCCCATCGCTAAAGAACCCATCCTTCTTGCCCAGGTTCTTGTCCGCCGGCCGGTTCAGTTCAAACTCGACCGCTGTCAGATCCGCTTGTTTGACCCAGCGATCGCGTTCCTGATCGGCGATTTCTTTCTTCAGTTGCGAGATTTCCCCAATAACGGCCGAGCTCTCGGCCGGCAGGTCGAAGATGCCCTTTCTGCCAAGCATCTCGTTGAGTTCCCGGCGCATGTTCAATTCGTCGAGCCGTGTCTTTTCCAGAGTACCGTCGAGATCGATAATCGCCTGATCCGACAGCCGGCGACGCAGTATGTCGT
>JBBQII010000609.1:0-3020 GCA_038324795.1 Gemmatales bacterium | reverse complement strand
ACCCCGTCCATTTATTCGATTTCAGCATCCAGTGTACTGCCGCCGCCGCCCTTCCGCCAGACGCTGATCACCGCATCCTGCCCCAGCGTCTCCACCTTCAACTGCCGCTGAGCCTGCCACTTCACCGGCCGGATCGCATCGCGCAGTGCCTGCTGCTCCGAGACGAGCAGCACCACCCGACCGTCATCTTTCAGCACGCGATCGTATTCGCGAACCATCGACTGGTACAAAGGGCCGATCTCTTCGGGCGAGCCCAACTGCTTGCCGAACGGCGGATTGCTGACAATCCGGTCGATCGATTCGTTCGCGATCGGCAGGCAGGTGGCATCCCAGCGCGACATGAATGCCGGGCCGACCCGGCGCAGGTTCGCCCCGGCGGCACGCAATGCAACGATCTCAACGTCGCCGCCCAGCACATTGAGATGCCCGGCCCGGCGCCGCTTGCTCAGTTCGATCAGTTCACCCAGGATCGTGCCGGCCCCGCACATCGGGTCGAGCACCAGGTTATCCGGGACGGTTCCGACCATCCGGGCCATCGCCGCCGCCATCGTCGGCCGCAGCGACGCGGGCACATGCTCCGTCTTCCAGGTGCGATGCCGCATCGTGCGATCGGACAGCCGCAGCCCGCACACCGCCGTCGCCCCACGGATCGTCATCCAGACTTCGACCGCGGCATTCTCCTCGGCCGGCTTCCACGACGAGGGAAAGACAGCCGCCTGCCCCAAGCCCATCGCCATCGCCCGTGCAGCATCAATCCGGCGGTAGCCGTGCGTGCCGGACATCTGTGTGACGAGGTGGAACGTCGGCTTGCCTTTGGGCTTCGGATGCACGGCATGATGGAGCCGCAGCAGGTGCTGCCACTTGGGCTCTTTCGCGGTCCAGTATTGAATCTGCTTCAGATCGGGCGGCCGATAGGTCAGCGAATCGGTGCCCCAGGCAAGCAGGAAGACATCCTCGACGCAACGCAGCTTGAGCAGATCAGGCGTGATCTCATTGACGCGGAACAGCACGATGCCGCGTTCCGCCTTCTTGATCTCGCCCCCCAAGTCGCGCGTGATCTCATCCGCGGCAACGCTTTCGAGCCCCGGCAGCGTGATCGCATAACAGGCAGGAACACCAGGATCAGGAGAACGTGAACGTGACATAAGAAGCATGATACGGTTGTTCGATCGGGAGAAAACGCCGTTTTCCCTGACGCACGAATGCCACTTCGGCAGTCTTTCGCGCCATTCCAGTGTCGTTCTCACTGTTGAGGCGCAATACCGCTCAACAATAGTGGAAGAATTTAACCACGGATGACACCGACAACACGGATAAGACCCGAGAAATGCCTGCTCACCTTCGTGTATCGAGTTTGATCCATCCGCTTTTATCCGTGTTCTCCGTGACATCCGCGGTCAAAATGAACAACTGCATGCCTGCCTTCAACTTGGTTTGAATGGAATCGCTCAAAATCGAGCGGTATTGGGGTTAGGCGTCATTCTCACCCTCACTCTCACGCTCTCTCTCATCGGGGGTGTGGCACAAGTGCGAGAGACGAGCCGACCATTCGGACGGCAGCGATTTCCTTTTCGGCCGCTACCTCTTACCCTTGACTGTATGCGAATCCTAGTAACCGGCGGGGCCGGGTATATCGGCAGCCACACAGTACGGCATCTGCTCGAACGCGGGCATGACGTCACCGTCTACGACAATCTCTCGATGGGGCATCGCGCCGCCGTGCCGGCCGATCGGCTCGTCGTCGGCGATCTCAAGGATGCCCAACGGCTCGATCATCTGCTGATGATTCAGCGCATCGAAGCGGTCATCCACTTCGCCGCGTATGCCTTCGTCGGCGAATCGGTCACCAACCCGGCCAAATACTACCAGAACAACCTGGTCAATACGCTCGCCCTGATGGAGTGCATGCGCAAGGGGGGCGTCAGCAAGTTTGTCTTCTCCAGCACCTGCGCGACCTTCGGCAACCCGACCAGCCTGCCGCTGACGGAAGACCTGCCGCAATCGCCCATCAACCCGTACGGATGGACGAAGCTGTTTATCGAGCGAGCTTTGATCGACTACGCCGCGGCCTACGACTTCAGCTTCGCGGCCCTGCGTTACTTCAACGCGTCCGGTGCATCACCGAAAGGCGATATCGGCGAGGACCACACGCCGGAAACCCACCTGATCCCGCTCGTGCTGCAAACGCTGCTTGGCCAGCGCTCACACATCGAGATCTTCGGCACCGACTACCCCACGCCCGACGGCACCTGCATCCGCGATTACATCCATGTCGACGACCTGGCCTCGGCCCATCTGCTGGCACTGGAGAAACTGCAACCGCGTTCGGGCCTGAAGTACAACGTTGGCATCGGCAAAGGCTACAGCGTCCGCGAAGTGATCGCCGCGGTCGAACGCGTCACCGGCAAGAAGGTGCCCGTGAAGGAATCGCCCCGCCGCCCCGGCGATCCCGCCGAACTGGTAGCCAGCCCCGCCAAAGTGATGAAGGAACTCGGCTGGCGGCCGAAGTACCTCGAACTGGAACCGATCCTGGAGACAGCGTGGAACTGGCACCGCGCGCATCCGCAGGGATTCGGGAAGAATTGATTGTTAATCGCCAGCGTGTATCCCGAAGGGAAGCACGACATTCAACAGTTCGTCGATGACGGACTGCAGAACCAGTTGCTCGCGTTCGTTCTTCGGTTGCGGCACATGCCAGTCGTTACCCGCGAGCCACGTTTCGATCAGTCGCTGCAGCAACCGCTCCTGATCGGGGATCAACCCCTCGCGCAGCACCCATTCGCAATCGAGATCGGCGAACCAGTCGATTTCCGCCGCTTGCGGCGTCGCCATCACCGGAATCTCCGGTACTGCTTCCAATGGCGACGCCGCGAGCGGCTCTTCCGGCACAAGTTCGGATGGCGACGCCGCAAGCGGCTGCGCCAGCAAGGCGTTCATCACCCGCGCCGCGGCCACCCGATACTGGTTCGTGCTCGACAAGTTCAGCTTCGTCATCATCGACTGCGCCGCCCGGCCTGCTT
>JBBQII010000608.1:0-3029 GCA_038324795.1 Gemmatales bacterium | reverse complement strand
CAGGTTGCGGGCCACATCGTCGAAACTCGCCGGCACCGTCAGCACGACGGTCTGGTCTTCGAGCTTGTCGCCCGCCTCGCCGAATACATGGTTCCAGCCATCGACCATGTGCTTCAGGCAGCGCGCGGAAACTTCCAGCGGCGACAGTCGTGTGACTTCGGGCAGCGCCGCCCATGGCAGTAACGGGGCAGCGCGATCGACCCCCGGATGGCATAGCCACGATTTCGCGGACGACACCAGCCGTCCCGGAATCTTCGCCCCGTGATTGCGGGCGAACTCGCCGATGGCATCGGCCGCATCGGGGTTCCACGGCAGCGCGACGGAACCGGGCGGCAGATCGTGCGGCCCGGGCAGATAGAGAAACGACGGCAGCAACTGCCGGTCGGCGACGTGGCCCCCGGCCACCAGTTGCGGGATGCCGAACGTCTTCACGCCCAGTGCCCCGGTCCTTGGACGATGGTTCAAATCGATGTAGGCCAGGGCACTGTTGGTGGTCCCGAGATCGATGCCGACGAGATAACGCATGGCAGTCCGTTGATCGGTGCGCCCGCGGGCGCGGGCAATCATTCACTTGCCTCTTATCATACGGGCATGGCGAAAAACATCATCGGCCTGGATATCGGCGGGGCGAATCTGAAAGCAGCCGACGCGCACGGCTGGGCACGCACGATACCCTTTGAACTCTGGAAGCGGCCGGCGGAGTTGGCTGGGGCCCTGGTTTCGCTGATTGTCCGGCCGCCCGATCAACTGTGTGTCACGATGACAGGCGAACTGTGCGACTGCTTCCCTACGAAACAGGACGGCGTCTCGGCAATTCTCGATGCCGTGGATCATGCTTTTCCGAAGATTCCGACAAGAGTCTGGAGCACGGCCGAGCGCTGGCTGTCTCCTGCGGAAGCGCGAGTTGACTGGGTGAGTGTCGCGGCGGCCAACTGGCACGTGCTGGCGACCTATGCCGCACGGAAATGGGTAAAGCAAGGCACTGGCCTGCTGGTGGATATTGGTTCCACTACGTCCGACATCATTCCACTGAACGAAGGTAAAGCGAGCAGTGTCGGCCTGACCGACGAGATGCGCCTTGAATCTGTCGAACTGGTCTACACCGGGGCAAGGCGAACGCCGATCTGCTCACTGGTCGGCGAGAAGGTCTGCGCGGAGTTGTTTGCCACCACGCTTGATGCCTACCTGCTTCTTGGCAGGATTTCGGATGATGAATCATGCCGTGATACCGCTGACGGCCGCCCCGCCACGCGCCCGTTTGCCCATGCCCGAATGGCGCGCATGCTCGGCGGCGATGCCGCGACGATCAGCGAATCGCAGACGATGATACTGGCACAAAAATCCATCGATCAACAATTCCGGATGATCACATCTGCCATTCGTCATGTGGCTGATACGCTGGCAGCGCCTCCTGATCGGGTGATCGTCTGCGGGTCGGGCGCGTTTATCTTGCGGCAGGCTTCACTGACCGTCCCATTCAGTCCGACTCGACTGCTCTATCTCGCCGACCATTGGAGCGAAGCGCAATCTTCTGCCGCGTGCGCCGTGGCGGCGGCTTTCCTGGGAGATGATTGATGCCCATCGTCGTCAAAGTCGGCGGCAGCCTGTTCGATCATCCCGGGTTGTTCCCGGCGTTGCGGCAATGGCTGGGGGAGCAACCGCAGCGGGCGTTGCTGGTGCCCGGCGGCGGACCTGCGGCCGACGTAGTGCGCCAGTATCACCGCACGCATCATCTGAAAGAGACGGACAGCCACTGGCTCGCGATCCGGATGATGGACATCAACGGAGCGTTGCTGAGGGGTCAGTTGGGCGATGCCGCCGACGTCGTCGAGGCGTTTGAGTTCTGTCGGAGCGATGAGGGCAATCAGCAGTCGTTGGAACATACCTGGCGCGTGACCAGCGATGCCATCGCCGCCCGCATCGCTGAGCACCGGGGAGCGGGCGAGTTGGTGCTGCTGAAATCGATCGATCTGCCTGAACGGATCAGTTGGCAGCAGGCTGCCGAAGCAGGTTTGGTTGATCACGCGTTTCCGACGATGATCACGCGCGGCGGAATACCGGTACGCTGGGTGAATTTTCGTACCACGCTAGCGCGTCGCGGCTAACCTTCCAACCGTTCCAGATGGGCCTCGGCCACGCCCTGGGTCGTCACGAAGTACTTCGCCAACAGGTTTGGCAACTCCCATGCCGGGACCAGCGATGGGTCGCGCACGTAACGAAGAAACTCGGCCGTGACTTCGGCGAAGTGCGTTTCATGGCTCGTGCGGTATGCGTCCGGAATCATGACGTGGAACTCGGCCCCGATGGCGACCAGGCGCAGGCCCGGGTAATCGGTCTGCCATTCTTCGATTCGGCGATTCAGAAGGTCGCGTACCTTCTGCTGTTGGCCCGGGTTCGGTACCACGAACAGTTCCGGCGGCTTGCCGCCTGCCTGACGGATGATGGCCGAGCAGCGAGTGCCGCGAAAGACGGCATTGTGCGTATCGCCACCACCGGGGGCCGCTTCCACTTCCCAAAGCACGTCGAGCCGCACACTGATGTCGCGCAGCGAGAAGATGACCTGATTGTTGCAGAAGTACTCCAGCTTGCCGTCCGTGATCCAGCTTTCGAGGTCAGCAGGGAAGTCGGGCAGTCCCGTGATCGCCTCGAACTGCTCGCGGTCGAGAACCGTTGGCCAGCGCCGGGCGTCCTCCATCCGGATGTCGGCCGCGCGATTGATCGGCTCATCGGTGAACAGCATCCACAGGACCTGATCGACCAGATGCGTGCCGACATCGCTGAGCGCTTCGCCCTGCTGTGTGATATCAAAGAACCAGCCAGGCCGGCGTAGCGGCGTCCCCGCCACGGTCTTCTTCAGGTAGTGCACGCTTTCCATGAACACGCCGGGATTGTCGTGATCGCCGTTCTCGATGATGCCGAACAGTTCGAGGTCGTCGACGAGCCGTTTCTGCAGGATCGACGTGATCTCGAATCGCTCGGTCATGATGTCATGTACCACAAGACCAGCCCCGGCGGCCCGACCCAACGTC
>JBBQII010000607.1:0-3043 GCA_038324795.1 Gemmatales bacterium | reverse complement strand
GCCCTTTTGATGTGGGTGGCCGGGTCTACGGCCAGTCCTTCCTTGAGACCGCGGAACAGTTTATCCCGAATCGATTTGGGAAGCGACCAACTGTCGATCTGCATCATCACCGGTTCGGTGATGATGATTCGATAGCGATCGGGCATTTTCGCATCCTTCACAAAGTGATAAATCGTCCTTCGGCAATTGCCCGTTCGGATTCTTCCCATGCCTGCTTGGTGGGTAACATCCAGCGCCCGCTGAAGCGTTCGCGGAGAATCTGGAGGTCACGGCAGGCTGCTTCGAGTTGATCGCCGCATTTCAGTTCGATGCCACGTCGACGAAGTTGGACGACGGCCCCTTCGGCGCTCTCAAACACCGCATGAGCTTTCGACATCAGCCAGCCAAGTTGATGGGCACTCTGCACATGGGTGTCGAATGAATCTCCGGCAGGTTCTTCTCCGATCGCTGCAATGGCGCGACGGGTCGGTGCAAGCAGATCGATTACTTCGGGAAACAATTGCTCTGCCTCGAATACCACCTGAGCAGGGTCCACATTGAGATCCCAATCATCGACAATCTCTTGTACTGCCAGAATTCGCTTGTGGGCAAGTTTGTAGGCTAAGCTGTTCATTGTCGTCCCCTCGCGAATCGTCCATTCAATCCCAATTTACACCAATTTGGCGGCTGATCAATCGCGATGTGATACCGACGGCGGCGTGCCTGAAGAACCGGCATTGCGTCAACCGACAGAGCTGGACTAGAATGCCCCCGCTTCTGAGTATCCGCATTACCCCCGGGGAAGGATCCCTCATGGCCGCGGTGACTGCGACAACGCGCCCGATCAATGGATTGCCGACGGCCCGTTCGTTTTCACGTCGTCGGCCGGTGTTGCGGGCAATGCCGCTGTCGAAGCCGACGGTCTCTGTCGTCATCGTCAACTACTGCCAATGGCGGAACACGGCCGCGCTGGCACGGTCGTTGCGGCGTTCGACGTGTATTGCTGAACGCGATGCCGAGATCATCATCGTCGATAACGATTCCCCCGCGCACCCGCTCCAGGCGAAGCTGCGCCGGGCCAGGCGCCTCACGTTCAAGCAGTTCGACGACAACCGCGGCTTCGCGCAGGCCGTCAACGCGGCTCGCGGCGTCGCCATGGGCGATTGGGTGCTGCTGCTGAATCCCGATGTCTCGATCGCGCCGGACTTCCTCGATCGCGTCGAGGCGTTCGCTTTTCAGCAGTTGCGGCTGGATCCGACGGTCGGCATTGTCGGCCTGCATATCCGCAACAGCGATGGTACAACGCAGCCATCGTGCGGGATGGTACCGACGCTGGGGAGTACGTTAAAGGGGCTGTTGCTTCCACGGGCTCGGCGCAAGTGCAACGTGGAAGGCGACGCCGCGAACGGCGTGGAGTGGGCGACCGGCTGCGCGCTCCTGATTCGCCGGGATTGCTTCGACGCCATCGGCGGGTTCGATGAGCGATTCTTCCTCTACTACGAAGATGTCGATCTGTGCCGACGCGCGGCGGATGCGGGTTGGAAGGTACGCTTCGAGCCGACGCTCGACGTGACGCACCATACGCCATTGCACGCCCGGGACGTCCCGCCGCCGCTGCGGATGATGACCCGGCATGCCCTGCTGTCGTTCGCCATGAAATACTGGCCACGCTGGCAGGCACAACTGCTGGGCCGGATCATGAAGCTCGAAACCGGTGTCCGCCGACTGTCGGCCTTCGTGCGCGGTCGGGCGAACGGCGTTCATGCGGAAACTTCGCGGTTGCTCGATGATCTGCTGGCCGGCCGTGATGCCGATGCACGCGAACGGATCGCCCGGGCGGCGAGTCTGCTGCGCGAAGCCGCCCGGGCTCAGGATCGGGCATGACCGGGCCGCCGATATCGATCGTCATTCCGTCGCGGTCACGGGCTGACCTGCTGCATGCTTGTCTGGCCAGCGTGCTGGCCCATCGCCCGATCGGCACGCAGATCATCGTCGTTGACGATGGCTCCCGCGATTCCATCATCTCCCGTACTGCACAACGCTTCGCCGATGTCGAAACACTGCGGCTGCCGACTTCACACGGATTCTGCCATGCGGTCAACGCCGGGCTGCGGCTAACTCGAGCGCCGATCATCGAACTGCTGAATGACGACACGATTGTCACCGCCGGCTGGGCCGATGCGGCACTTGCTGCTTTTGACGAACAACACATCGGTGCCGTGGCCCCGCTGGTACTCGCCGGCATTCCGGGCACCTCCGACCCACGCATCGACAGTGCCGGGGACGGCTACGACTCCGGCGGCTTCGCGTTCAAGCTCGGCCACGGCGAACGGCCCGACGGCGACCTGTTGCGGCCTCGCGATGTGCCTGCCGCCAGTGGATCCAGTGTGTTCCTTCGCCGAACTGCCCTTGCCCGCACGGGCCTGCTTCCCGAACATTTCCACGCCTACTTCGAAGATGTCGATCTATCGCTGCGGCTGACCGCGGCCGGGTACCGGATCGCGTACGTGCCCGACTCGGTCGTCTGGCATCGTGGCGGCTGCAGCCATGGCACGACATCGCGGCGATTGCTGACGCAGCAATCGTGTAACGAAGAACGGCTGTTCTGGCGGCAACAGGCACGATCGCCCCGAGCGAGGAACGTTGTCCGCCACGCGGCCGTGCTGGCCGGCAAGGCGCTTCGCCGGATGCGCGAGGGTCGGCTGCTGCCGTTCGCGCTGGGCCGATTGCGGGCCTGGCATGAGTTGATCTTTAACCGTCCGTTGAAGGGTTCCTCCCCATGTCTGAAACCGCTGCCTGGCCCGCGCTGAACCAACTTGAACGACGCATCGTCGGCACACTCGTCGAAAAGGCGAAGACCACGCCCGATGTGTACCCGATGAGCATCAATTCGCTGGTGGCCGGCTGCAACCAGAAGTCGAACCGCGACCCGGTGATGGACGTTGATGAAGACCAGGTCCAGGAAGCACTGGAAAGCCTGCAGGAGAAAGGCCTGGCGATCTCCGTTCAGGGCGGCCGCGTCGATCGCTGGCGGCATGCACTGTACGAAGTCTGGATCGTCAAC
>JBBQII010000606.1:0-3044 GCA_038324795.1 Gemmatales bacterium | reverse complement strand
CTGCCGTAACTCGCGAAGCCACTTCCGACCCGCGGTTGGGACAACCGCTGCCCGATGGTCCGGATGCCGACGACGATGACCCGGCCGAAGAACCGCTCGAGATCAGCAGGCAGCAGTTGGACAGCGTCAGCTATCAGGCCGGCGTCATCTCACCCACGGCCATCGATCAACTGGTTCTCGAGAATGCGCAGCCCAAGTCGCGGCAGGACGCATTCGATCACGTGATCAAAGTGCTGACAACTGGCATTCGCGACGCCGAGCCGATGATTCTTTCGGTTCGCGACGAAAACAAAATCCGGTCACCTCGAATGGAAAGCCCGATCACGGTCGGCTGTGCGACGCTCGGAATTCCATACTCCCAGCGGTTGATTCAGAAAGCGCTGCTGTCCGCCGAGCCGCACTCGATCGATTACAGCGACCCTCTCGATGCACGGAATTATTCCGCAGGCGTCGACAGTATCAAGTGGGCGATCTGCGCGAGTGTGCCGGGGGAACAATCGAGCGGCTTACTGCTGTACATCGGCGGCACGACCCAACTGGCGGACGCGCAGATCCGGCAGGTGGCCAAGTTCGCACTCCTGGCCGTGCAGATCCTCGGCTTCCAGTTGAAGAACATGCGACTGGCCAGAGAGCAAGACTGTCTGTCGCCGTTCCAGCCGCGGGTGCTTCGGAACTTGGCAAAGCATCAACACTTCGCGGACCGGATCAAACCGGCCGAACATCATGTGGTCGTCCTGTTTTGCGATCTGCGCGAATTCAGCCTGCGAGTCGAGAAGGGCGAGTTGAACAAGGACGAACGATTGAAGGCGCTGAAAGAGGTGGAGAATGCCCTTGAGTTCATGACGCGGGAAGTGTCCCAGAATGCCGGGATTATCGGCAGCATCCAGGGTGACGCGATCATGGCATTCTGGGGTTGGCCCGATCAGTCGGAAGACGATGCGTTTCGCGGCGCGATAGTCGCGGCGATCGACATCATCGACATGTTCCGCCGCAACAGCGCCGGCGGCACGTTCAAGTGCGGTGTCGGCCTGGCGGCAGGCCGGGCACTCGTCGGGAGAATGGGTACTAAAGACCAGTCGACGCTGTCGGTTTTCGGCAGCGTCATCAACCGCGCCGCCCGGCTCGAATCGCTGACGAAGAAGTTCGATGTCGAGGCAATCTGCGATGACGAGATCGCCAACTGGATTCGCGCCAAAAAACCGAACTCGGGGCAGATCCAGGCGCGCCGGCTGGCCCGGGTGAAGCCGGCGGGTTTCAGCAGCGTCGTCACCGTCAGCAGGATTGTTCAGCACGGCCCGACGGCTGACGACGACTATGCCGCCGTCGCCGACGAACATTGGGACAAAGGTTTCCAGGCATTCTTCGAACATAAGAATTGGGGCGAAGCAAGAAAGTTGCTGGATAGTGCCGCGCAATTGCACAAGCAAGGTGAACGGCAAATCGACAATGCCCTCAGCATCCTCCTGAAAATGCTCCACGAACACAAGAATCAGGTGCCCGAAAACTGGAGCGGCCATCTCGAGTTTGAAAAATGATCCGTGTCTCGGTCGACGCGCGCTGGCGGCCCCGGCTCTTGTACCTCTACATGTCCAGCCGGATGCCATTGACGATTAGTAAGGCCCAGATCGCCTTGCAAATTACATGAAGTGCCTGATCAATGTGGATATTGGTCCAGCGTTCGCACTTGGCATAGTCGATGATCCAGTGCAGGGCGGTCTCGATGAGGCCGAAGCCGAGTGAGCCGGTGATGTAGAGTACGGCACCGCCATGCAGCAGGGCGTGCGCCGTTAGCCAGTAGTACCACGGCACCTGCTTCTGCAGTTCGGTGGTGCTATGGCGGGACTTCTCCGTGGCCATCGGCCCGTTCTGCATCGGAAAGTCCATGAACGCATGGCCGACCAGCATCTGGAAGAATAACAGCATGTCAGTTCCGCGCGAGTGAAAATGTGATGGGTTAAGATTACTCGCAACGACATGCGTCCCGCAAGTGTCTGAACCGAAATTGAACCAACTGGAGAACTCTGATGCCTCGCTATTCCCTCGAAACCATCATCATCATCCTTGTTCTGTTATGGCTGCTGGGGGCGTTCATCGTCCCTGTGGCCGGCGGACTGATCCATTTGCTGCTGGTGGTGGTCGTGATCGTCATCATCATCCGCTTGCTGCAGGGCGGCCGGGTGTTGTAGTCAGCCTACTTCACAACCTTGAGCATCACAGGCCGGGCGCCATGCTCGGTCTTCGCCCCCTCGCGCGTGGCCAACACGATCAGGGGGCGAGTCATCGGCTGCACCCACGGCTCAGCATAGAGAACGATTTCGCGTTCCGTATCGCGCGGGGTCAGCAGAATGCCGTTGAGGCCGATGTCCATCACACGTACCCCGTGCGGCAGGCCACGCACATCGAGCGGGATGCGCCCGGCGAAACCGTTGCGACGCTCGACTTTGATCTTCAACTTTGCCTGCTCGCCGGGGCGTATTGTCAGTTCCTGCAGGTCAGTCGTGGTGACGATGTCGCCGGGTTCACGAAGCTTCAGGGTGCCGCCGGATTGATAAAGGGACAAGACCTCGACGAACAAAGTCAGCGGCTCCATAACTGCCTTTTTCATCGGATTCTTCAGTTCTTCTAGGGGCAGCGACCGTTTCGCAGTGCCGGATGCTACGAAGCTGAAAGATGATTGCTTTGGTTCAACGGAGTCGGTTTCGGCGAACAGCGGGAACACTGTCGTCAATTGCCCCGCCTCGATCGAACTGTTGGGAGCGGCAAATCCTTTGGGCAGATCCGTCATTTCAAGTTCGATCGCCCCGTCGAAACCGTCGAGCCGCGTTGCAGTCGCACTGATCGGCACCGAGCCACCCTTCCACACCATCGGTGAAATGGGCGAGAATTCCACGAGGAAACTTGGCTTTGGCGGCCGCACGGTCAACCGATAGGTGTGTGCCGAACCGCCTTGGCCTCGCGAATCGCGCAACATCACGCGGTAGGTGCCGTCGGCCGGCGGGTCGAAGAAGATACGTGAGTCCTTGCCGTAGCCGAGACCACCGTCG
>JBBQII010000605.1:0-3054 GCA_038324795.1 Gemmatales bacterium | reverse complement strand
GGCCAGGATGAACGTATGCCCGTTGCGGTGTCGGAACGCCTGATAGACGGCGCCGCCCAGTCCGGTGAATTCGGCCACCTTCTGATTGGCACGTGTGAATTCGACGACGTTCTGCATCGTCGCGATCAGCGTGTTGCCGTTGGGCAACCGCTGGGCACCGACGGTGTTGCTCGTCAGCTTGGGCGATTCCCAGAGGATCTTGCCGTCGCGATCGCGTTCAGTGCAGCGCGACGTGTAGTACTCGGGCACCAGCAGTTTGCCGCCCGGCAGCACCTGAACATCGACAGGGCCGCCCAGATCTTTCATTTCCCATCGCTGCTTGCCGTCCGGCCCGCACTCCCAGATGCGGCCGCCCTGTACGCCGCCGCCGTCGACTTCGACGATCAGCGTCAGTCCTCGCAGCGGTTCGGCTTCGTTGAGCCGTAACAGCTTCAGTGTCTTCGCCTGTTGCCGGGCCGTGATCCAGCCTTTCCAGGCCTGAAAAACCTTGTCGCGTCCTCCGGCGTCAGCGGCGTTCATCGTCGCGGGCGGCTTCTCTTCCGGGTCGAGAAGTTGGCACAGCATATCTTCCACCTGGAAGGCGTACTCGACCGGCCCGTCGATCAGCAGTTTCAGCAGGGCCGGCAGCGATTCCTCATCGCCCGCCTTTGCCAGTGTACTTGCCGCCAGGTAGCGTACGCGCGGGTCGGTATCGGTCAGCGAGCGGCGCACCGCGGGGCGCTGGTCGGGCAACGCCTCACCGATGACCTGCACCGCCAGAGCGCGGCGTGCGGCGTCGGCATCACTGAGCGCGCCGACGATCAGCGGGTCGGCCTTGCCGAGCGACTTCGTGTACGTCACGAGCGCGAGGCGGATGCCGTCGGCCACCACTTCATCATCGGGCACGCTCGGCAGATAGCGGAACAGGATGCCGACGGTGTCGTCCACCTTGTGATGAGCCAACAGCATCGCCGCAGCGAGGATTCGCCCAGTCTCCTGATCCTGGTTGATCTTCGCCAGGCAGATTTCGACCCGGCGGACGATCTCGACGTTGCCGTCGCGCTGCGCTGCCCGCAGCATCGGCAGCGCTGCAAGGCCGGCTTTCAGCAGGTCTTCGGATGCCTCTTCGCGAACGTCGAAGTCGTCGTCGCCGAGGCGTTTGATGGTCGTCTGCAGTTTGAATCGGTCGGCATCCGCTAGCGTGCGTTCCGTGAAGAATTTGACGAGGGCCGGGGCGTCGACGCCGAAGCCTGCTTTGCGCAGCGTGTCTTCCGCGATCTGAATCGGGTCGCGGGGCGGTTCAGGGACGGCGATCTTCTTCGGTTCCGGCTCTTTCGGGCCGGACTTCTTCGGCGGATCGACTTCCTTCTTGGTCGCCACCTGCGCGATCGTCGCGAAGGTCGGACCGAAAATGCACACGCAGACAATGCTGAATCGAATGAACACGGACGCCCCCCTCGACGCGGCGCGCACGGACGCTTGGTACTCTCAAGAGCTTACCATTGGAAGACGAGCGAGCGAAGGGAATTAACACGAGGAGAGCCGAACCGTTACATTCAAAAGGCGAAGCCCCGGGATGAGGCTTCCGAAGCCCCGGGGTTCGGAAGCCTCATCCCGGGGCTTCGCAAATGATGTTTCAAACGCGGGCACTTAGAAGTCGGTGTGCTCGCGGGTGATTTTGCGCTGCACTTCGGGGTCGGGCCCGACGTACTGGTGAAGGTGGTCCTTATCGATGTAAATGACCTCAATCCGGCGTTTCTTGAGCTTGGTCGGGAACGGGTAATCGGACTGGTAAGTCTCGGTGTAATAGATCGTGCACTTCCAGTGGCAGTGGTGCAGCTGCGCCGGGCCGACGAGCGGGAAGAAGCGCGGCGGGTCGATCTTGTCCACGATGCGCTCGCTGACGATCTTGATGTCGTCGCGGAACTCTTCCAGGAGGTACGGCACGCCGCGGATAACGCGCGGCATGGCGCGAAGGATTTCGCGCTCGGTCGGCTGATCTTCGCAGACCGGCGGCGGGAATCCGTCGCGGATCGGCGGCATGATCGGCGTGCGGAAATCGTTCTTGTTCTGGTATTTGTCGACCATCCGCTCGGCCGTCCACGGTTGTACCGGAACCGGGGTCAGAAACCCCATCGCCAGCGGGTTGCAGCCTGTAATGGCCGGGATGATCATCGCTGCGAACAGCAATCCCGACTGACGCATCCTGCGCATGTGGCTCTCCGATTCTGCAATATCCGCGCGTACCGGGCGTAACGGTTATTCCATCCCTGCGGGTGTTATCGGTCGAAGCACGTGCTGACTTGAGGGGAAGACGCCCAGGAAGTGCGTTGAGCGTGCCCATTCAGGAACGTGAACCGCGTCATTCCCGTGTCTCACGATCCTGCTACCCGAGGGGAGACGACTGCTAAACCGTGAGACAGGAGCCCTTATCGTGAGACGCAAGTCCACCCCGTGAGACAAAGGCTCTTTTCCTGCGAAAGTTGTTCGAAGATTAGCACGCTGCAGCTGGAGTCAACCACCCGCCTTTGCAAGCGCCGCCCGCTGCATCTCCCCGATCCGCCGGATCCCCGCTTCGCCCAGGTCGAGCAGCTTCCCCAGTTGTGCCCGGCTGAAGGTCGCTTCTTCGCCGGTGCCCTGCACTTCGATCAGTTGGCCGGTACCGGTCATCACCAGGTTCATGTCGACATCGGCATCGCGGTCTTCGACATACTCGAGGTCCAGGCGTTCTTCGCCATCCACGATGCCGATGCTGATCGCGGCGACGCTGTCGGTGATCACGTCTTCGATCTTCACTTCCGGCAGAGTCCTCAGCGCGAGCATGACGGCGACATATGCTCCGTTGATGGCTGTCGTGCGAGTGCCGCCGTCGGCTTCGATCACGTCGCAGTCAACCCACAGTGTGCGCTCGCCCAGCTTATCCAGGTTCACGATCGCGCGCAGGCTGCGGCCGATCAGCCGTTGAATCTCGACACTTCGGCCATCGACCTTGCCCGCCTTGTCGCGCTGCTTACGGCTGCCGGTCGAACCGGGCAGCATGCCGTACTCGGCCGTCAGCCACCCCTTGTTACGGCC
>JBBQII010000604.1:0-3055 GCA_038324795.1 Gemmatales bacterium | reverse complement strand
GACACAGTGTATGTGTCTGAATTCGCCCGTGGTTTGCTGGACCTCACGGGCGGCCGTTGCGATGCGTCCGACATCCCGCTGATCGCGCGCGGCCAGGCCGCTGCCGAAGACTCCCTCGTCCGTCGGGCCAATCGAGTCATCTTCTGCGATACCGACATTCTTTTGACGACCGTCTGGAGCGAAACCTTGTTCGGCGATTGCCCAACCTCCGTTCGCGAAATGGCATTACAACGAAACTACGACCTGTACCTGCTCCTTGACGTCGACGTGCCCTGGGTCGATGATGCGCAGCGCTTTCTGCCACTCCATCGTCAGGAGTTCTTCAATCGCTGTCGGGAAGTGCTGGACCAGAACGGCCGGCGGTACGTCGTCATCCGGGGTTCCTGGGCTGAACGGCTTGAAACGTCGATTGCCGCGGTGCGAACGATGATGGAATGAAGTGGCGGGCGGCGTTGCGGTTGTGCCTCGGCTACGAACGCTTCCATCACCCCGCCACAGTCATTGCCACTCGAAAGCCGACGGTGTTGAGTCGGCTGCCGGGTGAGCGACCCATGCGGGCGGCGCTGCGGCAATCGGCCGAGAACTGGCTGAAGCTTCCGCCGCGGACGACTTTCTGCCGACCGTCGGCCGGGCCTTGCGGATCGACACGGGAGCCAGCGTCGTACGTATTCTCGCTGAACCAGTCGTGACACCATTCCAGGACGTTGCCGTGCATGTCGTTGGCGCCCCAGACGTTGGGCGGGCGTTCATCGACCTTCGCCGTCTTGCCGGCTGTACTGGCCGACTTCGACCAGGTGGCCGCACTCAGGCCGAAGAAATGCACCTGCTGCAGCGTGATGATCTCGCCGAACGCGAACGGCGTGGTCGTGCCCGCGCGGCAGGCAAGCTCCCACTCCGCTTCGGTCGGCAGCCGGTAGATGCGGTACGCGGCCGACTCGTTGGGCAGTTCCATCAACTTCTGACAGTAGGCGGATGCCTCATCCCAGGACACCTGTTCTACCGGGTGCATCGGTCCGCCACCGACGGTACGCTGGTGATGCGACGGATTGAGACCCGTCAGTTGCTGGTACTGTCCCTGAGTAACAGGATAAGCCGAAAGATAGAACGGCCGGGTGATGGTCACTGAGTGGGCGGGCCCTTCCCACACCTGTCGGCCCTTCTCATTCGCGGGCGAACCCATCGTGAAGGTGCCCGGCTCGATCAGGACGAAGTCCATCCCCAGCGAGTTGCGCAATTTTGTCGGCCGTCTGACGGCCGGGTGGTGCTTCGAGTGATGGGACGCCCGCTTCTCCGAGCCGTCCTTCGGCACGTTGACGCGCAAGCCACCCTCCTTGATCTTGGTGAAGTTCGCATCGATCTGCGAGGCAAGCACCATGCCGTTGGCCGGGCGATAGTCCGGGTCCGGATCCAGGCATGATGCGAGCAGCCTGGCATGGCCGTCGCCGAAGCCGTGCTTGCGCAGTTCGCCGGCCCATTCGGTCCCTTCGGGCGCAGGTGCGGTCATATCGCGCTTCAGCAGTTGGTACCAGATCATGCCGAGCGCGTAGACGTCGTCGCGCGGGTCGGCCGGTTGGCCGTCCTGCTGTTCGGGCGACGCATACCGCGTGGCCAGCGCGCCTCGCCGCGCCTGCCGGCGTGCCTGCGTCTGCTCGATGCGCTCGAGCATGAACTGCGATGACAGCGCTCCCCAGCCGATGTCGGACACCCAGATGGTTACCTTTCCTTCGGCCGTGGGATGCAGCAGGATGTTGGACGGTTTCAACCCGCGATGCACGATCGGCGGGTCCATCAGGTGCAGCCCGCCCATGATCCGGGCGACACGCTTGATGATCTGCGATGCCTGATCGGGCTTGGGCGGCTCGTCGCGCCATTGCCAGTCGCGGATGAGGCCGGTCAGGTCGTAACCGCCCACAAAGGCGGACTCGATGCATGGCGGGTCGGCCAGCAGGTAGACCGAACGCAACGGCACCAGGCCCGACGTGGCATCCAAGTCCAGTATCCGGCGAAAGTGTTCTTCATGCTTCTCGAAGTCGGCGGCAGCGCGCGGATCGGTGATGAACTTCAGCAGTGCCGTCCCCTGGGCCTGGTCATCGGCCATGCCCTGCCAGGCTTCACCATACGGGCCGAAGCCGCGCAGATCGGTCAGGTGCCAGTCTTCGTAGGCTTTGGGCCGTTCGCCCGCCTTGAAGCGCGCGAGCCGATCGGGGAAGAAGACCAGCCAATCTTCAGGTTTGCCGAGCGGAAGCTGCTGCGGGACGGATGTGCCGGCAGCATCGCCGGGGCGGCGCAGCGCCTGCCGGACAATCGGCTGGATGAGTTCCAGCACATTCATCAACGATGCTCGCTTGATCCACGGCCGTACCGATGCCACGGCGGCGATGGCGTCTTCCATGCCCAGGTCGACCGTCTCCTGCGGGGCGGACACGGTTTCGCGCAGAGCCGTCTGCACATCGGCCTGCGAGAATTGGGAGGTGATTTGCTCATGCGTGGAGCGGACGACGGCCATCAGCGAATCACCGATCGGTGCAATGCCGATAGGCGATGCCTCCCCCGTCTCGCACAGGGCACGAGCAATGCACTCGAAATAAGTTTGCAGGCGGGGCATGAGGGGGCCCCCGAGTCTTCGGGACGAGTCGCTGAACGATGGAGAGTTGCCCATCGTAACGGGAGGGCACCCCCGGTCGCAAGCAGGAAGATACGGGATATCAATGTCTTGTCACTTCGACTACGCCGTTGGTGCCGTCCCGGCGGGCGGCGCATGCCCACCCTTGAGTCGCAGGTTGATCATCTCGATCACCACAGCGAAGGCCATCGCGAAGTAAATATAGCCTTTGTCGATATGCTGGCCCAGCGATTCAGCCACGAGCAACACGCCGATCAGAATCAGGAAGCTCAACGCGAGAATCTTCAGTGTGGGGTGCCGGTTCACATAGTCGGCGATCGTGCCGGCGAAGACGAGCATGACCAGCATGGCGAGCACCATGGCCGTTACCATCACCCACAGCTCGTCGACCATGCCGACCTCGGTGATAACCGAATCGAGCGAGAAGATGAT
>JBBQII010000603.1:0-3063 GCA_038324795.1 Gemmatales bacterium | reverse complement strand
TCATACCCCTTCACGAACTTCGCCAACCCCGCTTCGCCGTCGAATGATTCGTTCTGGCCGTAGCAGATGAAGATCACCGTCGGCTTCTCGGCCAGGGTGAGATCGACCATCCGCTTCAATCCCAGTGCAGGGGTGTTGATGTCGAAGCCGAGCCTCGCTTCGCCGTAGACGTTGTCGCCGCTCCAGCCGAGGTTGCGGAACGTGATCTTGCGATCGGGCCAGCGGGCGGTCAGGGCCGTTTCCCAGTAACCGTAACGCTGTTCGCGTTCGATCAGGGTGCTGCCAAGCCAGACGACTTTGTCGCCGTCTTTCAGTTCGAATTCCTCGGCCCGCGCGGGGGCGATGGCGCATGCGAGCAACAGCGACGCGACAATCAGTTTCATGGGAAGGCTCTTGGATCAGTGAAATCGCAGTCGGATCGGGATCAGTTTCGGGCGGGGCACCACATGGCCGATCACACGGCCGTGGCGGTGCAGCATCTGGGCGAAGTTCAATTTCAGGAAGCCGTACAAGCTCGGGTCGGGCCGGCTTTGCAGGTACTCGTGGGCCATCAGGGCCATCTCCTGATCGTACCGTTTCTGGCTGGCCGTGTGAACAGAATAGCGACCGGCATGGCGGCGCAGGTCGCCGTCGAAGCGCGGGCTGATGTGGAACAGTTCGTGGAAGATGGTGACGAACTTATCCTCGAAGTCGCGATTGAGAAAGCGGGGCAGCATGAAGCTGATGATGTAGTAGATCTCGTGGTCGTCGAGGAAGTACTGCTGCACCTGGAACGGGATGCCGCGATGCAGGCGCGTCTGCTCGCCGTTCTGAAAACGCAGCGGGGTCGCCTTGGCCTGCAGGCCATGCAGTCGGCTGTTCTTCGACGGTGCAATCGTGAACAGCATGCGCGAGACGTCGATGTGGCTGAACAGCGGGTGGTTGCGGGCGATGTCCGCACACAGGCGTTTCATCGATTCGGAGAAATGCAGCGGCTCGCCGGGCATGCCGCTGTCGATCCACGGCGGGGCTTCCAGCAGCCGGCCGCGGGCGGGGACTATGCGGACCGGCAGCGGTTCGCGCACGCTGTCCCAGCGGAGTTCAAACGGTGGAATTCGAAAGCGCGATCCGACGCGCCGTTGCGCACTTGCCATTCAGCCTCATCCAATGAACATCGCATACAAGACGGTGGGCATCATGCTAGTTGTCCGTGCGGGGCAGGTCAACGGGGTTCGGGGAAGCCGGGCAAAACCGCTTCAACCGGAATTTCTGCCGGAATTGGTAAATCCGCTGTCATCGGAATGCCGATGAATTCCCAAGAGACAGAATGCCCGTGTGAAGCGGGTTCAGGGGGGTTGTTATGCGAGTTCACTTGGGCACACGCACGCTCGCCTCGGCCGGCATCGCGATGCTACTGGTCGTCAGTACTGGCTGCCAGACTTGGATGGGCGGCATGACGCTGCCTTCGGGTCGGTATCTGGAACACGTCCCGCAGTACTTCCCTTCCGAGCCGGACTTCCCGCTGCAGAAGGAACTGGCTTACCAGGAAGAGACCGCCGGCCTGACAGCCCCCGCCGACCGCGGGCAGGTCGGCCCCGGCGTGGCCCCGGTGCCCAACTTCAACGGCATGCCGAGGCAGTAGGCTTTGCGGGAAGGGATTTCCGCAATCGTCGGCCGTGCCGTGTGAGACAAGGACGTCCCGCCCGCGCGGCCGACTTTTTCGTTTTCACATCGCTTGATTGATGGCCCGGGTGGGAGTTGAACCCACACGCCTTGCGGCACAGGATCCTAAATCCTGCGTGGCTGCCAGTTACACCACCGGGCCGTTGCTTCGCCATTATACTGATGAATTCTCTGATGCCGAGCTGCAGTCGCATTAACCGTTCCGGTAGCCGCGTTCGCCAGAACGCGGGGCAGCAAGCGGAAGCCGCATCCCCTACTGTAGCCGCGTTCGCCAGAACGCGGGGCAGCAAGCGGAAGCCGCATCCCGTGTTCTGGTGAACGCGGCTACGGTTATGATGCCGAGCTGACACTTGACCAGCGAACGGGGTTCGGCAATCCGCATTGCTGAATGGGGCAAAACTGTTGCCGGTCGGCCGCGTTCCCCTACACTTACCTTTCACGAAACACGCGAGCCTTGCAGGGAGCCAAACGTGGCCGTTCGAATTCGGATGAAGTTGATGGGCCGGAAACATCGCCCGTACTACCGCATTGTCGCCATCGATCATCATCAGCCGCGCGACGGCCGGGTGATCGAGGAACTCGGCACGTACGACCCGATGGTGAAGGATAAGACCAAGCGCGTTACGCTGAAGCCGGACCGCGTCAAGTACTGGCAGAGTGTCGGTGCCCTGGCGTCCGACAAAGTGAGCGTGCTGATCAAGAAGTACAAGCCGGCGGCGGAAGCTGCCCCGGCTGAAGCTGGCTCTGTGGAACCGGCTGCCGAGCCTTCGGCCTGAGCCGTTGGGGGAAGCCGATGCGCTTCGATGTGCTGACGCTGTTCCCCGAGATGTTCTCCGGCTATCTGACGCAGAGCATTCTCAAACTCGCCCTGGATCGCGGCCTGGTGTCGATCCACCTGCACGACATCCGCGATTGGGCACCGGGCAAGCACCGCAGTGTGGACGATCGTCCATTCGGCGGCGGTCCCGGAATGGTGCTGATGTGCGAGCCGGTTGTCGCCGCGGTGGAGGCGGTCCGGGCGCTCGACGAGAACCCCGGCCAACTGGTGATGCTGACCCCGGCCGGTGAACGGCTGACCCAGCAGGTCGTCGCCAGCCTGGCCGAGCAGAAACGCCTGCTGCTGATGTGCGGGCGCTATGAAGGGTTTGATGATCGAATCCGCGAAGAGTTGAAGCCTCGCGAGATTTCCATCGGCGACTTTGTCTGCAACGGCGGCGAAGTCCCGGCCATGACGGTGATCGACACGGTGATCCGCCTTGTCCCCGGCGTGTTGGGTGACGAGCAGAGTGCCGTGGATGAATCCCACAGCAAGGCAGGCCGCCTCGAGTATCCGCAGTACACCCGGCCGCGAGAGTTTCGCGGCATGAGCGTGCCTGAAGTGCTGTTGAGCGGGAACCATCC
>JBBQII010000602.1:0-3067 GCA_038324795.1 Gemmatales bacterium | reverse complement strand
GGATTTCCGGGTGCGTTCGCGCCAGGCGCGCTTCCCATTATCGATCCGGGTTGTGCGGCTGCGGGTGGGCAACCGGCGCCGTTCGGCATCCCGGGGGCGCCGCAGATCGGCCTGTGCCGGGTAGACCTCTCGGGCGACTTCAACCTGGTGACGGCTGAGCAGCGGCTGACCGGCTATATGACCGGACATCTCGACCTTGCCGACACGCTGAAGCTCGTGACCGAGCTCGGCTTTGCGACAAACCGGTCGACCGTCCAGAGCGGACCCTCCTTTCCGAACCTGAAGTTCCCTGTGGTGCCGGCGAACAACCCGGGCAATCTCGTCGCGAACGGCGGCTTCGGCGTGCCCGTCACCTTCTTCGGGCGGCCGCTGTCTTCGACGAACTTCGGGCCGACTGTGCAAGGCCGCTCGAGTGACATGATACGCGCGGTGATTGGGCTGGAAGGCGACCCGTCGGAGGCCTGGAACTGGGCCCTGACCTACGGCTATAGCTGGAACCAGTTTCGGGCAACCGGCGTGCGTGACGTGAAGATCGACCGGTTCGATGCGGCGCTCGCCGGCAGGGGTGGGCCGAACAACAATGCGTTCTTCAACCCGTTCGCTTCTTCAGTACTGAACCCGGCGCTTGCGAACAGCGAGGCGGTTATTGCCGATTTTCTTGCCGACAGTTTCCGTACCTATACGACGAGCCTGAATACCGTCGACGGCGTGGTGACGGGTGACCTGTTCGCCTTGGCCGGAGGCACAGCGGGGCTGGCAGTAGGAGGGCAGGTTCGCCGCGAGACGCTTGGTTTCCGCTCGGATGTGGACAGCCAAAACCGCAATCTGTCTTTCCTGTTCACCGGTCCCGACTTCGATGACGCGCGCAACATAATCGCCGGGTTTTCCGAGTTGGGCCTGCCTTTCCTGACGTGGCTGGATGTGCAGCTGGCGGCGCGTTATGAGCACTACAGCGGCGGCATCGGCGGCAGCTTCAACCCGAAGGCGGCGGTGCGTGTGCGCCCTGTCGACTGGCTCACGCTGCGCGGTTCGATCGGAACCAGCTTTCGGGCACCATCGCTTTCGCAGGTGACAACCATCTCGACCATAAACGGCGCGATCGCCGATCCTCTGAACCGCACCACTATCCCCTTCTTCCGGGCAATTGTGACGGTTCCGAACAACGAGCTGAAGCCCGAGAAATCGACCAACTTTAATCTGGGGGTCATACTCCAGCCGCTCGACGGACTTCGGCTGAGCGTGGATTACTGGAACTATCGCTACTCCGATATAATCGTGAAGGAGAGCGCGCAGGCAATCGTCGACGCCAACCCGAATGATCCGCGCATCATCCGCCAGGGCGGGCTGCCGAGAGGCCAGATCGCGCAGGTCAATGTGACATTCCTGAACGCTAACCGGGTGCTTGCGGACGGCATCGACGCGACGTTGAGTTGGCGCATTGCAACACCGTCGGCCGGCACCTTCGGGCTGGGCGCGGATCTGACCTGGTTCTCGCGCTACCAAGTCACGTCGCCCACACTGAATGGCAATCTGGCGGGCTTCCGCAATTTCGAGAACTTCGCACCGGCGCTGCCGAAGCTAAGGACGAACGTTTCGGCGGACTGGACGCTTGGGGCGCACAGCCTGGCCGCGAACTTGCGACGGATCAGCGCTTACCGCGAGAATCTCGCGAACTTGGCAAGTCCGATCAATGGCTTCCGTTTGCGTCCGGTGACGACCGTTGACCTGCAATATGCGCTACAGATCGAGGCGACAGGCACGCGTCTGGAGGTTGGCGGGCTTAACATCTTCAACGAGCTGCCCCCCAAAATAGGCATCCCGGGTGACCTGACCGGCTTCGACAGTGAGACGCACGATCCGCGCGGAGCCATGCTTTATGCCCGCATCGTTCAGCGGTTTTAAAGATGGGCGACTATAGCCGCATCCCCTATCTGGTAGTATTCGACGAAAGTGCTGCCTTCAAGGACACCTATGCCGGCCAGATCGGCAAGGTCGCGCTGGAAGCACAATTGCTGCGGCCCGAAGCACCGTCGGACACGGTCGTCGTGATGATGCACCCGATCGGCGGCGGCGCCTATCTGCCGCTACCGGGCGCCTTGGCGCGCGCAGGCGTCCACGTCATAAACTGTGCCAGCCGGTATCGCGGCACCGACGTTGCCCTCATCATGGAGAAGGTGGTCCTGGACCTCGGCGCGTGCATTCGCGATGCGCGCGAGCGGCTGGGCTACAGGCGCGTGCTGCTGGGCGGATGGAGCGGCGGGGGCGCCCTGTCGCTCTTCTACCAGGCCGAGGCGGAGGCGCCCTCGATCACGCATACGCCGGCCGGCGACCCGCTGGACTTAACGCGGGCGGGGCTGATTCCGGCGGACGGCGTGATGCTGCTCGCAGCGCATCTGTCGCGCAACCGGACGTTGACCGAGTGGATGGACGCGTCGATCACTGACGAGGCGCGGCCCTTCGACCGCGACCCCTCATTGAACCTGTACGACCCTGCGAACCCCAGCCAGCCTCCTTATGCGGCTGACTTCGTTGCTGCCTACCGCGCAGCGCAGATCGCGCGCAATCAGCGGATTACGGCGTGGGTTGAGGCGGAGCTCGTTGCGCTACGCCGTGCCGGCAAGCCCCAAATCGAGCGGGGCTTCGTGGTGCATGGAACCATGGCCGACCCCCGGTTTCTGGATCCTGCGCTGGAGCCGAGCGACCGCAAGCCTCGTTGGTGCTATCTAGGCGACCCGGAAGTCGTGAACGACGGGCCCGTCGGCCTCGCCCGCTTTTCCACGCTGCGTTCATGGCTCAGCCAATGGTCATGGGACAAATCGAATGCCGATGGCGTCCGGGCCGCGGCTCGGGTGACGGTGCCCATGCTGGTTATCGAGAACAGTGCCGATGACGCCTGCACGCCAGGCCACGCAGCGCAACTGATGGTGGCAGCGACACGTAGCACGCTCACGCATCAAGTCGTAAAGGACGCAAATCATTACTATTTCGGGCAGCCGGACAAAGCAGCCCAAGCGTCGGCCATCATTCGCGATTGGGCGTTGCAATGCGCTGCTGCCGCAGCCTAATC
>JBBQII010000601.1:0-3068 GCA_038324795.1 Gemmatales bacterium | reverse complement strand
CTGCAGCGCGACAAGGTTGTGGTGCCAAGCTTCGTGCTGGTCAGTGGCGATGACAAGACGCTGAAGGCCGGTCCGCCGTTTCTGCCGCAGTTTCCGAAGACTCGCAAGGAACTGTTCGCCTACGACATGCTGATCATCGGCGATGTCGACTCGAAGTTCTTTACCAACGAACAGTTGAAGTGGATCAGCGAGTTCGTGGAAGAAGGCGGCGGCCTGATCATGATCGCGGGACGGAGTTACAACCCGTCAAGTTACCTGGGCACGCCGCTGGCGAACATCATGCCCGTCGAGTTCGAAGCGAAGACATTCCCGGTGGATGACAACAAACGCCCGGTCGAGTACCAGCCGAAGCTCAGCGCGCTGGGCCGGCAGGAAACGCTGATGTCGATGGCCGATTTGCCCGAAGAGAACCAGCAGGTCTGGTCCAAGTTCCCCGGTTGGTACTGGTTCTACCCGGTGACGAAAATCAAGCCGGCCGCCCAGGTGCTGCTCGAGCATCCGAAGGAAACATTCAGCGATCCCACACCGGACGAAAAAGACCGCAAACGGCCGATGCCACTGATCGCCCGGCAATACTACAGCCGGGGTCTGGTGATGTTTGTCGGCAGCGACGAAACCTGGCGCTGGCGGTTCAACGAGGCGGACAAATACTTCGGCCGGTTCTGGGGCCAGGCGATCTATCAGGTCGGCCTGCCGCACGTGATGGGGAACAAGTCGCAATTGATCGCCGGCGGCGAGTTCACACGCGGTAAACCGACACGCGTCTACGCCCGGCTGTTCACGCAGGACTTCAAGCCGCTCGAACAGAACCGTGTGGACGGCACGCTCGAACGGGTGGACGGCGCGGGCAACGACGTACCCGAGCGATTGTCGTTTGAACCGGTGAAAGGCCAACCCGGCCTCTATGTGGCCACCATCACGAAAGACAACCCGGGTGACTACAACTTGAAGGTTTCTGCTTCGGGTTCGTCCGACTCGGCCTTGCTGCCCGTGCGTGTCACCGTCCCGAACGATGACGAAATGGCCCCCGGCAACCTGAACGAGAAGTTGCTGCGCGATCTGACCGATGCGGTCCCCGGCAGCGCGTTCTACCGTGAAACTGAATTGAAGGACCTGGCCGGCGCGATCTCGGCCAGGACGGTCAATCTGAATCCTCCGCCGCGCAAGGAAACGCTGCTGTGGACGCGCTGGTGGGTGCTGGCAACAATCGTCGGCCTGTTGACTGTCGAATGGCTGATCCGCAAGTTTGTGAACCTGAGTTGATCAACGGATGAATCCGCGAACATGACGCCAATCTCACTGCCGAAAACCGGGCTTGCCAAACTCAGCGCGCTGCGGGCACGCGAACGTCTGTTCCTCGTCTTCTGGGGGGCGGTGCGCTGGCTCGCGCTGACGGCGACACTGTTCCTCGTCGCTGTCCTCGTCGACTTCAATGTCGACAAGGATTACGACACGCCGATCTGGTTGCGCACATCAATGACGATTGTGCAGATCATCGCCGCGGCAATCGCATTCTACTATTGGGTGTTTCGGCCGCTGGTCACCGGCCCATCGCTGATCGGGATGGCCCGCCGGGTGGAAACGAACATCCCGGAATTCGACCATCGTCTCATCACGTCGATCCAGTTGACGCAGAACGACGCGCAGACCAGTGGTATGTCGCCGCAGTTGATTCGCAATGTCACGACCGAATCGGAAGAGATCGCGGGTCGGCATTCGATCGTCAACCTGGCCGACTCGCGCCGGCTGAAGTGGGGCTTGGGCCTGCTGGCGTGGCCGTTGGGTGCCCTGGCGATACTCCTGATCGCATTCGGGCCGGGACTGCTGGGCATCCTGCTGCAGCGGCAACTGTTCGCGAACGTCGAAATCCCTCGCGATGTCCGCCTGACCGTGGCCACGAAGAAGAACCCCTGGCCCGCGGGAGATGAAGTTGTGGTCCGCTACGACGTGACCAGCAGGGAAGGAAAGCTCGACAAGGAGATGAAGGGCGTCGTCACCTATGTCGGCGACGAAACGAAGAAATCGCAGACGTGCGATCTGGTCTGGGACGATCAGACGGAATTCGCCCCCGACCGCGCGATCTTCAAGGCGAAGGTGCCGCACTCATCGATCGGCTTCACCTATCGCGCCCGGCTGGGCGATGGACGTACCGGCGGGTCGGACCATGTGACCTTCGAACCGCGTCCGCAGGTGTCGATCGACAAGGTGTCGGTGCAGGCTCCATCCTATATCCCGGATCGGCCTGTTCGGGTCCTTGCCGGCAAGAACATCAAGGCGGATGAAGGATCGCGCGGCAAAGTACGGATCGTCGTTCAAAAACCGGTCATCGATGCGAACTTGAAGTTGTACGAGTTGAACGAACAGGGCAAGGAAGTCGAATCCGAGAACATGCCGATGACGCTGCTGCCGCCGGAAACGATCAGCGACAAGGGACGGCAAGTGACAGTCTACCCGGCCGAGTCGGCGTTCTTCGACCTGCGCCCCCGTCGCAACGGCCGCTACGTGGCGTATCGGGTCAGTGCCCGCGACGAGAATAACTTTGACAGCGCGGACAACCCTCGCGGTTCAATCGAGATCACGCAGCCGCCTGAGCCGACCGTGCGGTTGATGGAGGAACGCTTCAACCGTCCCGGCGAAGAGGCGTCGGCCGATGACTTCTTCCTGACGGGGCTGCCGGTGCCGCTGGGCCGCAGCATTCGTGTGGAATACTACTTCCGATCCAAGGTCGGTGCCCGCGAGAAGGGCCCCGGCCCGGGCGGAACGCTGCTTTACCCCGCCTACTTCGTCTACCGGATCAATGATGAAGCGGACGAGACATCGAGCGCCCCCCGATGGACGCGCCTGCCGTTGACCGAAGTGCCCGAAACCGATGAATCAGGTCCGTACAACGTGGCCGAGGCGCACTTCGCGAACCTCGACTTCCAGAAGCGGGTGCTGAAGGATCGCATCGAGTTCACGGCGAAGCTTGCGATGGAACCGGGCGGAATCTCCCGGACCGAAGGTGGCGGTATCTTCGACTTCGAAACCGAAACGCTTCGCAAGAAGGGGCCGGACGGGACGATGATCCC
>JBBQII010000600.1:0-3070 GCA_038324795.1 Gemmatales bacterium | reverse complement strand
CGAATGGAACCTGCCGCAGGACAGCCACCCGGGCATGATGGCCTACGCCATGGTGCAGGAGCAGGCGACCTTCCTTAACAACCGCAACCTGCGGAATCGCGGAAAGGCACTCGGCGGTGAACGGTTGCCGCGACGGGTTCGAGCACGCGGCCTATTCGTGGACGTTAGCCGGATCGCGCGATTCGCGGCAATGATCAAAACTCGACGCCCGCTTGCAGGTTGACGCCGAACAGACCGAAGCTGCTGACATCTTCGGTGCTGAAGTCGGTGACGGCCGTCGGCGGTCCGTCGCGGCCGCTGCGTGTGGCATTGCCGATGTTGAACCACTGCCGCCCCAGCATGCCGACCCGGCCGGAAAAAGTACATGCACCTCGAACTGGCATGAAGATAAAATGACGGACAATGGTTCTCACCAAGGGCATTGGTTATCGCCTCATCCCGCCAACTGGTGAGAATCATCCGCAGCGGACGGCTTGGGCAGGCCGTCCCACGAACAAACGCCACATCAATTCAGTACTGTTCGGCGCTACGCCATCTCGACCAATTCGCCTTCGTCGATGGTGCCGAGGATCGCCTGCCGGCAGGCGAACTCCTCAGCCAGCAGTTCGTGCGAGATTTCCGCGATCGATTCAAAGACCAGATCCGGCTGATAGGCATACCGGGCCAGGTCGGTGCGTTTCGTGCTTCCGGTCAGCATCAGCACGGTGTGGTAGCCGAGTTGCACGCCGCCGACGATGTCGGTCTCCATTGTGTCGCCGATGATGATGGTCTGGTCGGCCCGCAGACCAAGTTCCTTGCGGGCTCCTCGCATCATGATCGGGCTCGGCTTGCCGACGCTGAACGCCTTGATGCCGCTGGCTGCTTCAAGCAGGGCGACCACCGCGCCGCAACCGGGCCGAATGCCGGTGATCGTCGGGCAGTTCGGGTCGAGGTTGGTGGCGATCAACTTCGCCCCGGCCCGGATCATGCCCAGCGCGGACTCCATCATCTCGAACGTCAGCGTACGTCCCTCGCCGACCACGACGTAGTCCGGGTCGCGATCAACGATGGAGTAACCGTTGTTGTGCAGCGCCGTCAGCAGTCCGCCCTCGCCGATCACGTACGCGGTGCCGTTGGGCTTCTGCTGCGCGAGGAAGCGGGCCGTCGCCATCGCGCACGTGAACACGTGCTGCTCGCCGGCGTCGATCCCCATGCGGTTGAGCTTGGTGGCGACGTCGCGACGAGTCCGCTGGCTGTTGTTGGTAAGGAAGAGGAAAGGCACCTCCGCCGCGAGCAAGTCTTGGATGAACTGCTGCGCGCCGGGAATCAACTGGTGTCCGTGGTAGATTACGCCATCCATGTCGATCAGGTAACCGAAGTTCAATTCATCATCTCCTGCGGGTACGGGCGATCGGACCATCCAACGCAACTGACATGCCGTAAAAGCGCCGCCAAAGCGCGAACCTCGACGGAAGTCTTTTGTCTCGCAAGAGTAACGCGCAAGCGGGTAGGACAGATGAAACGGCTGATTTGTTTTGATGAAAGCGCACTATCTGAGCATTCGGCGTCGTAGCACCGGCGGTACCGCATTCAATTTCGCCTTCATCGTATCGACTTGTGCAGTCCCGCTGATTCGTTATCCTGAGAATGCATGAACAACAAGAAAAAAGTCCGCGTTGAAATGCGGAAGAACCGCTCGAAGCCACCACGGCACAACCAGTGGACACGCGGCTTTCAGGAGCACGGCTTCAACGAACTGGCCACAAGGGGCGATGAACGCGTCCGCGCCAAGGGGGACCTGTCGCGCTATCGCACGGTCATGCAGGATGATGCCAACGCCCCGGCGGTCGACCCCGAAGGCTGCCAGCGCGGCCGCGTGATCAAAGTGTTCGGCCTGCAAAGCGTTGTCGAGACTGCGACCGGCGACCAGGTTCGTTGTGCCGTGCGGCGGTTGCTCAAGACCGTCGCCACGGAAGAACGCGGGGCCGTCACCACGGGCGACATCGTCTGGTTCCGCGATGCCGGCAACGGCGAGGGGATGATCGAACATGTCGGACCCCGCCACGGCGTGCTGACGCGCGCCTCACGCAAGCGCGAGCATATCCTGGTCGCCAATGTCGATCAGGTGGTCATTGTCGTCTCGCTGGTGGAACCCGAACTCAAAGCCCATCTGATCGACCGCTATCTCGCCTCGGCCGCGAAGGGGTCGCTGGCACCGATCATCTGCCTTAACAAAGCCGACCGCGTCGAGGCCTGGCGTCTGCAGTCAATGATCGGGGCGTACAACCAACTGGGCATCCCGGCACTGCTGACTTCGGCAACAACAGGTCAGGGCGTTGACCAACTGCGCGAACTGCTTCATGATCGCGCCAGCGTCTTCTCCGGTCAAAGCGGCGTGGGCAAGTCATCGTTGCTCAACGCGATCCAACCGCAACTGGCCCTGCGCGTCCGCACCGTCAGCGACGTGAACCACAAGGGCCGGCACACCACCACGACGGCGGAACTGATCAAACTCGATACCGGCGGCTGGGTCGTCGATACACCCGGCGTCCGGCAGTTGCAGTTGTGGGATGTGATGGCCGAAGAGGTGGAAGGCTTCCTGCCCGAGTTTCATCCCTATGTGGCGATGTGCGCCTATCCCGACTGTACCCACACGCACGAAGACCGCTGCGCGGTGAAGACTGCCGTGGACCGCCGACAGATCAGCGTCCGGCGGTACCACAGCTATCTCGGCATGTTCAACGGATCGCAGGAAGAATGAACTTGACTACTGGGCTGCCATCGCCTGGGAACGTTCGCGCGGCACAAAGAACCTGACCACGGATACCACTGATCTGACGGATGGCACCGATAAGAACTGACGGACGACATCAACTTCATTTTGTCTTTAGCCGCGGTATCGGTGCGATCGGTGGTTATTCTTCCGGGGTTGCGGCTATGCCGCGCTTCATACGCGGCTCGTTCACCCCGTCACTTCTTCAACGTGCCGCGCACCTTCTCCCAATCCTTACTCTGCGTGCCTTCGTTCACGGTCAGGTTCTTGAACGAGGCTGATTCACCCGCGACGGTCAGGCCGATGTTGGTGATCGGC
>JBBQII010000599.1:0-3077 GCA_038324795.1 Gemmatales bacterium | reverse complement strand
GGACGCGATGCGGGCCATCAAGATCGACTTCGAGATATTGCCGTTCTTCGTCGATGAACTCGATTCGATGAAGGCCAAGGTCCGAACCGTCGGCGGCAAGGGTGATAGCAACCTCACCAAGCCGCAGACGTACGAGAAGGGCAACGTCGAAGACGCTTACAAAACGTCTGACGCTGTTGTCGAAAACAGCTACGGTGCCAGCACGATCTGCCATCAGTGCCTGGAACCGCACGGCGTCATCGCGGAATGGGATGCCGACGGCAACCTGACCGTCTTCGCTTCGACGCAAGCCGTCTACGGTATCAGCACGCAGTTGGCGACCAAGTTCGACATGCCGGCGACGAAGGTCAAAGTCATCACCCAGCACATGGGCGGCGGCTACGGCAGCAAGTTCAACGCGGGGCCGGAAGGCGAAGTCGCCGTCTCGCTGGCGAAGATGACCGGCCGACCGGTAAAGATGATGCTCGACCGCTACGACGAAATCACCGTCGGCGGCAATCGGCCCAGTGCCTTCGGCAAGGTGAAGATCGCCGGCAAGAAGGATGGCACGATCACCGCGTTCGAAGTGTCGTCGTTCGGCACACCGGGCTTCAAGGGCGGGGCGACCGTCAATTTCGGCCTGCTTCCCTATGTCTATCTCGATGCGATCGAGAACATCAAGCGCGAACACACGGTCGTGTTCACCAACGGCGGCCCGGCCCGCGCGATGCGTGCCCCGGGACACCCGCAGAACTGCATCCTGACCGAGTTTGCCGTCGAAGAACTCTCCGGCAAGCTTGGCATCGATCCGCTGATCATCCGCCGCAAGAACCTGCCGCCCAACCTCGACCCCGAGAAGCAGGAGAAGAAAGACCGCAACGACTGGCTGACCCGGCGCAACACCATCTACAACCAGCAACTCGACATCATTACCAGGATGTGCGGCTGGAAAGAGAAGTTGCATCAACCCGGCAAGGGCCCGAAGAAAGGCCCGTGGTTGCACGGTGTCGGCATGGCGCTGCACACCTGGGGTGGCTATGCCGCCGGCGGTGATCCGAACGAGTGTACTGTTCGCATCGCGGCCAACGGCTCGGTGACCGCGGAGTCTTCAACGCAGGACCTCGGCACCGGCCAACGCGGCGTCACCGCCATCATCGTCGCGGAGATCCTCGGCCTCAACATCGAAGACATCACCATCCGCATCGGTGAAAGCAATCTCGGTAAGTCGTCGGGCTCGGGTGGCAGCACCACCTGCCCGTCGCAGGCACCGGCAGCGCTTCGGGGCGCGGTCGGCGCGAAAGAAGACCTGTTCAAGCGTGTCGCACCGAAGCTGAAGGTAGACCCCGCCAAGCTGGAGCTCGGTATCGGCAAGGTGATCGACACCGAGAGCAAGAAGGAATGGACCTGGAAGGAATTCTGTGCCCGCCTGGGCATGGAGGAAGCGAAGAGCGTGGGCGATTGGTCGCTGGCGATGGCCAACGACGACAAGATCCCGAAGCTGTCCAGCGGTCAGGTCGGTGGTGTGCAGGTGGCCGAGGTGTGGGTCGATGTCGAGACCGGTGTGGTGAAGAATACCGAGTTCTGGGCGATCCAGGACTGCGGGCTGCTCATCAACAAGCTGGCTTGCGAAAGCCAGGTGACCGGCGGCGTGATCATGGGCGTGAACTACGCTCTGTTCGAAGAACGGATCATGGACCGCCACACCGGCCGGCAGACCAATGGCGACATGGAGTTCTACAAGCTGGGCGGCATCGAAGACATGCCGAAGATCAACGTCTACATGCAGGACATGCCCGAGCGCGGCGTGATCGGCATCGGTGAACCGCCAACGATCTCGACCGCCGCGGCGATCGGCAACGCGATCTACAACGCGATCGCCGTGCGCGTGCCGGTGATGCCGTTCACGCCGGATCGCGTTCTCGAAGCTCTGGCGAAGAAGGGAGCAAAGGGTTAACCATGAAGAACTTCACCTACTACCAGCCGAAGACAGTGGCCGGGGCCGTCGGCCTGCTGGAGCCGAAATGGGGCAAGGTCGAACTGCTGGCCGGCGGGACCGACCTGCTCGACTTGCAGAAAGAATATGTCGCCCAGCCGGAGAAGGTCGTCAGCCTGACCGGTGTGGCCGGCATGGGGGCAATCGACATCACGACGGCGATGCTGGGGTCGCTGGTCAAGATCGGCGCGAACGTGAAGCTCGCGGCCATAGCGGAACACGCGGGCCTGAAGGCGATGGTTCCAGCGCTGACAGAAACGGCCGGGATCATCGGCGGTCCGCAGATCCGCAACATGGGCACGCTGGGCGGCAACCTGTGCCAGCGCAACCGCTGCTGGTACTTCCGCGATGAGCATGTCAACTGCCTGCTCAAGGGCGGCGACAAGTGCTTTGCACTGCCGGCGGATGCGGAGAACCGCTACCACGCCATCTTCACCCAGGGCAACAAGTGCGTGATGGTCAACCCGTCGACGCTCGCCCCGGTGCTGATCGCGCTCGGAGCAACCGCCGAGGTGCAGGGGCCGAAGGGAAAACGGACGATCGACCTGGCGAAGTTCTTCCAGGCTCCGTCGACCGCTGCCGAACGCGAGCATGTGCTGAGCCCCGATGAAGTGGTGTTATCGGTCTCGTTCGGCGTGCCAACTGGAACTGCAACAGGTGCGTACGAAGTGCGGCATAAGCAGTCGTACGATTGGCCGCTGGTGCAGGCGGCCGTGGCCCTGAGCATGGTTGACGGCAAAGTGGACAAGGCCAGCGTCGTGCTGGGCCATGTCGCCCCGACGCCGGTCGTCAGTGCGGCAGCGGCAAAGTCGCTGATTGGCAAAGCGATCACCGAGGAATCGGCCGGAATCGCGGGGCAGGAAGCCGCCAAAGGGGCAAAGCCGCTGGGCCAGAATGCCTACAAGGTGAAACTGGTCGAAGTAGCCGTCAAACGGGCGCTGATGGCGGCTGCGGGGAAGAAGTATTGGGAGTGAATCGCCGCGTGCGGCGTCGCCCACCGGATACATTTTAGGCGACGCCCCCAGCGGCCGGAGATAGTTAATGACCCAACAGCCCCAAACCGATACCCCCCCTTTCAAATAAAACCATTGCAAATAGAATATCG
>JBBQII010000598.1:0-3081 GCA_038324795.1 Gemmatales bacterium | reverse complement strand
ATCTCGCACAGCAGCGACGGCATCAAATGGGAACCGGTCCCCAATGACAAAGAGTATCAGGGAAAAGCATACGCCTACGGCCCCCTCGCGGGCGGCGAACCGCCCGCGGCACCAAGTGACATCAAGAAACCGAAGTGATATGGAGGCGAATAGATGGCGGAACCCGATGTCGGCAGGATGCACTTCGCGCGCATGGATCTGGGAACTGATGAAGACTACCAGGTTCTCAAGCGCGTGCATGAGCGGGCGTTGCACGAACTGCCCGACCTGATGATCAGCTTTCTCAACAACCTGAAGCAGGACACTGCTTACAACATCACGCGCTACGATCATTGCCTGCAGGCCGCGACGCGCGCCCTGCGCGACGACAAGGATGAGGAGTACGTCGTTGTCGCCCTGCTGCACGATGCGACTGAGACGCTGGGGCCATTCAACCACGGCGAAGTGATCGCCTCGATTCTGCATCCGTTCATCAGCCGCGACAATCATTTCATGCTCGAACAGCATGGCCTGTTCCAGACCTACTTCTTTGCTTCGCACTTGGGGCTGGACCCGAACGCTCGCGACCGCTTCAAGGACGACCCGGCCTACGATCGCACTGTCGAATTCTGCGCGAAGTACGACGAAATCTCCTTCGACCCCGCTTACAAGAATGAACCGATGAGTACCTTCGAGCCGCTGTTGCGGCGCGTACTGGCAAAACGTTGGACACCCCCGGCCTGAACCCCGAGTGCTGCATGATGCGCGTTGTTGGATTGCTCCTGCTGATCGCGTCCCCGGCCTTCGCCGCCGATGACCCGCCGTTGCCGATCAAGGCGGCGTACACCAAGTTCGAGTACCGCATCCCCATGCGCGACGGCACTCGGCTGTTCACGTCGGTGTATGTGCCGAAGGACGACACGCAAAAGTGGCCGATCATGCTGAAACGCACGCCGTACAGTTGCAAACCGTACGGTTCGGACGTGTACCCGACCGAGCTGGGGCCGACGCCCGAATTCTCGAAGGCCGGCTACATCTTCGTCTATCAGGATGTACGCGGGCGTTGGATGTCCGAAGGGGAGTTTGTGCATGTGCGCCCGTATATCGCGAACAAAAAAGACAAAGAATTCGACGAGAGCAGCGACACGTACGACACGATCGATTGGCTGCTGAAGCACGTGCCGAACCACAACGGCAAGGTCGGCCAATCGGGTATCTCATACCCCGGCTTCTACACGATCTGCGGGATGATCGACGCGCACCCGGCATTGAAGGCCGTTTCGCCGCAGGCCCCCGTGGCTGACTGGTTCATGGGGGACGACTGGCACCACAACGGTGCGTTCTTCATGTCGCACATGTTCAATTTCATGGTGCGCTTCGGCTACGCCCGCCCCGAACCGACGAAGAAGGATAACCCGCCGTTCGATCACGGAACTGCCGACGGGTACGACTACTTCCTGAAGGTCGGCCCGTTGAAGAACTTCGATCGCGATATCCTCAAGGGGAAGATCGCTTTCTGGAATGAGGTGCTGCTGCACCCGAACTATGATGAATTCTGGCAATCCCGCAACGTCCGCGCGCACATCAAGAACGTGAAGCCGGCCGTGCTGACCGTGGGCGGGTGGTTCGATGCCGAGAACCTGTTCGGCGCGCTCGAAACCTTCAAGCATGCAGAGAAGAACAATCCGATGGCAGGCAACCACCTGATCATGGGCCCTTGGGCGCACGGCTCGTGGTCGAAGGGCGATGGCGACCACCTGGGCCTGCTGCCGTTCAACAGCAAGACCGCGGCCACATTCCGCGAGAAGATGGAACTGCCGTTCTTCGAACACCATCTCAAGGGCACCGGCAAGAATGAGTTTCCGAAGGCGTGGGTCTTCGAGACCGGTACCAATCGCTGGCGCAAGTTCACCGCCTGGCCGCCGGCCGAGAGCGAGGCGACGACATGGTACCTGCAACCCGAAGGCGGCCTCAGCGGCAAGCGGCCGACCAAGCAGGGCTTCGACGAGTACATCAGCGATCCGGCGAAACCGGTGCCGTTCATCGAGAAGACCGACATCGGCATGACCGGTGACTACATGACCGCCGACCAGCGCTTCGCGAGCCGTCGGCCTGATGTGCTCGTCTACCAGACGCCGGAACTGACGGAAGACATGACGATCGCGGGGCCGATCGAAGTGGACCTGAACGTGAGTACGTCCGGCACCGATGCCGACTTCATCGTGAAGGTCATCGACGTGTTCCCGACCGAATACCCGAACCCCGACCCGAACCCGACGGGCGTGAAGATGGGCGGCTACCAGATGCTCGTTCGCGGCGACGTGATGCGCGGCAAGTTCCGCAACAGCTTCGAGAAGCCCGAAGCATTCAAGCCGAACGAGCCGGCGCGCGTGCGCTTCACGCTGCCGGATATGTGCCACACGTTCCGCCCCGGCCATCGCTTGATGGTGCAGGTGCAAAGCACCTGGTTCCCCATCATCGACCGTAACCCGCAAACGTTCTGCGATATCTATCAGGCGAGCGAGAAGGACTTCCAGAAGTCGACGATGCGCGTGCTCACCGGGGCGGAGAAGGGGTCATCAGTGTCGGTGCGGGTGGTGAAGTAATTGCTGGAAATCGAAATGATTCGGGGGAATGCTGTTTGAAGTGTCCAGCTTGCGGCGGAAAGAACCACATGATAACTTGTGTGAGGTCGGCGACTCCCGGGGAGACTCGTTCCATGGCACGCGAACAGTTCAACAATAGCCTTCGGGTCGCATCGAAATTGCTGCGGCCGACAAGGGTCTCCAGTAATCGCGAACCGGAGTTCAATTCACGAACCGGCAATTCGTTGGACAACGCGGACTTGTGGCTGACACCGAGAGTCGTAGCGGATTATCATCCCGGTGACTACGGCGACAAACCGGCGAAGGAAGTAACAGAACTCGAACTGGAAATCTCGCGGTTTCTCGAGGTCGCTCATCAGGTTCCTGCGAACCAACCGGCGACCGGAGGGCAGAGTGAGCAGGCGCGCCGGCATTTGCAGGCCATCATCGACATCGTTCGCGAATGGCTGCTTGTTGAGTGGCTTGCCGAACAGGAACATATGATGGACGAAGCCAC
>JBBQII010000597.1:0-3082 GCA_038324795.1 Gemmatales bacterium | reverse complement strand
TCCTCGCCCGGTCGATGGGCATCCCGGCGGTGTCGGGCATCATGGGCCTGTTGCGCGAAGTCCACACGGGGGACATGCTGATCGTCGACGGCCGCGAGGGGGCCGTCTTCATCAACCCGGGAACCGATGCCGAATCGGCCTACCGCAAGCTGCAGCGCGAGTACGTCGACCTGCGACACCGCCTGATCGAAAACCGCGACCAGGAAGCGATCACCGCCGACGGCACACCGATCGAACTGCTGGCCAACGTGAACAACGTGATCGATGCCGCGACGGCGGTCGGCGTCGGTGCCGCGGGTGTCGGCCTGTTTCGCACCGAGTACGTTTATCTCACACACGCTTCAGTGCCGACGGAAGACGAACAGGTCAGCGCCTACCGGGCAGTCATCGAAGCAGCGCCGCATTCACTCGTTACCATCCGCGCTCTCGATCTCGGCGGCGACAAGCTGGTTCCGTATCTCGGCAACCAGCGCGAGGCCAACCCGTTCATGGGCTGGCGCAGCGTGCGCATGAGTGCCGACTACCCCGAGTTCTTCCAGACCCAGCTTCGCGCGATCCTGCGCGTGGCCGTGCATGGCAAGATCAGCATGCTGTTCCCGATGGTCAGCACCCTGGAAGAAGTGGTGCGACTCAAGCTGTTGGTGGAGAACGCCCGGCAATCGCTGGAACTGGAGGGGGTCGTCCATGCGGCCAATGTACCTTTCGGCGTGCTCGTGGAAGTGCCGGCGGCCGTCGTCTGCATCGATCAGATTCTGGAAGAAGTCGATTTCATCAGCGTCGGCTCGAACGACCTGATCCAGTACCTGATGGCCGCCGACCGCGACAACCCGAGAGTCGCGCACCTGTGCGAACCGTTGCACCCGGCCGTGTTCCGGGTGCTCAATCAAATCATCACCGCCTGCACGAAGAAGAACAAGCCGGTGACCCTGTGCGGGGAGATGGCAGGCCGGCCGATGTGCCTGCTGCCGCTGCTGGGCATGGGCCTGACCCGCATGAGCATGAGCCCCGCGTTCGTGCCCACCGTGAAAGAGATGGTCCGCAGCGTCACCCTCGAAGCCGCGAAGAAGGCAGCCCGGCGCGTGCTGAAGATGCACACCGTCGTCGAAGTACGCGCCTACCTCGCCGAGCAAGTCCGCCGACTGTGCCCGAACATCGCAAAGCTGGATACGATGTAGCGACGTTCATCACGAGCCGCCGTACTTCTTCCATTCCGCGTCGAACAGTTCCGCCAGTTTGCGGGCGCTGGCGTCGTAGGCGGCGGGGTCGCTCCAGGCTGATCTCGGCTGCAGCACGTTGTCGGGTACGCCGGGGCAATGTTGCGGGACGTCCATGCCGAAGATCGGGTCTTTCGCGAACTTCACCTCTTGCAGCGATCCATCGAGTGCCGCTTTCAGCAGTGCCCGCGTGTGGGCGATGCTCATGCGCTTGCCGACGCCGTACGCTCCGCCCGACCAGCCGGTGTTCACCAGCCACACGGGCGTTGCATGCTTTGTCATCCGTTCGCGCAGCAGTTCGGCATATCGGCGTGGCGGCAGCGGCAGGAACGGGGCGGCGAAGCAGGTGGAGAACGTGGCCGAGGGTTCCTTCACACCCGCTTCGGTCCCGGCCACTTTGGCCGTGTAGCCGCACAGGAAGTGCTGCATCGCCTGCTCGGGTGCCAATCGCGCGATCGGCGGCAGCACACCGAAGGCATCGCACGTCAGAAAGAACACGTTCGTCGGAATGCCGCCCCGGCCCGTCAGTTCCGCGTTCGGGATGAAGTCGATCGGGTACGCCGCGCGGGTGTTCTCCGTGTAGCGTTCGCTGTCGAAGTCCGGCACGCGCGTGGCCGGGTCGACGGGCACGTTCTCCAGCACGCTGCCGAAACGGATGGCCGCCCAGATCTGCGGTTCGCCGGTCGGCGACAGGCGGATCGTCTTGGCGTAGCAGCCCCCTTCAATGTTGAAGACGCCCTCGTCGCTCCAGCCATGTTCATCGTCACCGATCAGGCGACGGTCGGGGTCGGCGGAAAGTGTCGTCTTGCCGGTGCCCGAAAGGCCGAAGAACAGGGCGACATCGCCCGAACTGCCGATGTTTGCCGAGCAGTGCATCGAGAAGACGCCCCGCTGCGGCAACAGCGCGTTCAGGATGGTGAAGATTGATTTCTTGATCTCGCCGGCATAATGGGTCCCGGCAATCAGAATCGTTTTCTTTTCGAAGCTGACGGCAATTACCGCTTCCGATGCAGTGCCGTCGGTTGCCGGATCGAACTGCAGATCGGGGGCCGCGAGGATCTGCCACTCGGGCGCGAACGTCTTCAATTCGTCGGCACTTGGCCGCAGGAACAGGCAACGCGCGAAGAGGGCATGCCAGGCCTTCGGCGTAATCAACCGCAGCGTCAACCGCTGCCGCGGGTCGGCGCAGGCCATGGCGTCATGGACAAACAGATCCTGCGTGTTCAGATGGGCGATCGCCTTCTTCACCAGCGCATCGAAAACAGCAGGCGGCATCGGCTTGTTGGCTTTGCCCCAGTCGATCTGCGCTTCGGTGCCCGGCTCCCGGACGAAGAACTTGTCACTTGGGGAACGGCCGGTGCGCTTGCCGGTCAATGCGACCAGTGAGCCGTCGGCAGTCAGTTGCCCTTCGCCGCGGCGCAGCGCCTCTTCAACCAGCACGGGGGTCGACAGGTTCGCCAACACCGTTCGCGCGGGACTGAGGCCGTGCTTGCTTAAATCGATTGCCGGGGAAGACATTCACGTTCCTTCTTAAGCATGCGGAAGAGGCATTCGTTCGGTCCACTTATGATAGGGCTTTCGGTGTTGTCGGGTGGCAGGCGAGGCGAAGTCGGATCCGTTGCTTGATGGTAGTCCGGTTGCTCCGCAACCGGAGATTCCAGTTGCGCAGCAACTGGGCTGCCCCAATACTTCCTCAAGCGTATCCCGTTGCGGCGGCGCGGCGATTCGTTAGAATTCCACCTGCCCGTTTGACTCATCCCCTGGTTCGGGAGCACGCATGAGATTCACCGTGTCGGCCATCGCGATCGCGCTGGCCTGCAGTTCATCGCCGGCGCAGGACGCAACCGCGCTGCTGGCGGACATCAAGA
>JBBQII010000596.1:0-3097 GCA_038324795.1 Gemmatales bacterium | reverse complement strand
CCCGAAACCACCGAGACGGTCAACTGGGGTGGCAATCCACACGACAAACCGACCGTCCCGGGTCCGAACGGCCCACGCCTAACGCCCCGGCGAAGCTTCGAGCTGTTCCGAGAGTCCGTTCGCGGGCGATCCGTGCCGTGGTTGACGGTAGAACTCGACGCCGCCGTCCGGCTGCGGATGCTAATCATGGAACTTGTCATAAGCCGGGCCGAGCGGCTGGCGGATCTCAACGCCGACCTGACCCGGTCGAACGAGGAGCTGGACGCGTTCGCCTATGTGGCGTCGCACGACCTGAAGGAGCCATTGCGCGGCATCCACAAGTACGCCCATCAATTGCTTGACGACGCGGCTGGGAAGGACGAGGAGCATCGAAAGAAGCTCGAAGGGCTGATGCGGCTGACTGTGCGAATGGACAACCTGCTCGACTCGCTCCTACACTTCTCCCGCGTTGGACGGGCGGCGCTCCAAACCGAAGATACGGACCTGAACGAGGTAGTGACTGAGTCTATCGAGATGGTGGATGCCAGGCGGGCCGAGGGGTCGACGGAGATCGGCGTCCCCCGGCAGTTGCCGCACGCCCGCTGCGACCGCGTACGCTGCCGGGAGATTTTCGTGAACCTCCTATCGAACGCTCTGAAATACAACGACAAGCCGCAGAAACGGGTCGAAGTCGGGTTCATTGCCCCGGACGAGGACCACCCCCGGCCCGGATGCCCCGACGGCTCGGCCGACCTCACGATCTATTATGTGCGGGACAATGGCATCGGCATCGCGGCGCGGTACTTCGAGCAGGTCTTTAAAATGTTTAAACGGCTGCATGGGCGGGACGAATACGGCGGCGGCACCGGGGCCGGGCTGACCATCGTACAGAAGCTGGTCGAGCGGCACCACGGTCACGTGTGGCTCGACTCGACCGTGGGCGTGGGGACGACGTTTTACTTCACCCTCTCGTCACGGGAAGCTGCCTGACATGCCTTTGTTCAAACATCGCCCCGCCATGCTGGTCGTCGTCGAGGACTCCGATGAGGATTTTGATACCGTCGTCGAGGCAGTTAAACGGTCCGGGGTGGAGGCCGAGGTGCACCGGGCAACGACCGGCGAGGCCGGGCTGGCGGTAATTCGTGACGTCGCCACAGATCGCCCTGCGCTAGTCCTCATGGACCTAAACACGCCTGGGACCGACGGCCGCGAAGCGCTCACGGCAATAAAGACCGACCCTGCCTTGAAGTCCATCCCGGTGATCGTGTTCAGCACCTCGGCCAACCCGAAGGACGTTGGGTTCTGCTACGCCGCCGGGGCCAACGCCTACCACGTCAAGCCGGTCCGGTACCCTGATCACTTGCAACTAGTCATCGATCTCGTTGGCTATTGGTTCGGCCGGGTCACCTTAAACGCCGCCGGAGGGTCGAACTTATGAAGACCGTTTTGTCGAACTCATCCGTTTCGATGTGGCGGGTCGTCATCATTGAGGACAACCCGGAAGACCGGGACGAGATCCGCCGTCTGCTGCTCCAGGGATCGGACCGTCGATACCAGTTCATCGAGGCCGAGACTGGGGCGGCCGGGGTGCGTGCCATTCTGGACTCTTCGAACGGCTCGCCCGACTGCGTGGTGCTCGATTACACCCTGCCCGACACAGACGCTATGGAGGTGTTAGCGGCGGTCATTGGTTCGGACGGGTTGACTGTCTGCCCAGTGGTGGTGCTGACCGGCACAGCCGGCCCACAGTTCGGCCCGGCGGTGCTGCGGTCGGGTGCGCAGGACTTCATCGGCAAGGCCTGGATGACGGCCGAGAGCCTGACCCGGGCGGTGGATAACGCCGCCGAACGCTGGGCCATGGTTCGCGAGCTGCAAGCCCGTAAGGCGGCCCTAGAAGCCAGCGAGGCGCAGCTACAGTTGGCGGTCGAGGTCGCGGAGTTGGGTGTGACCCGCATCGACTACGCCTCGAACACGGTGCTTCTGGACACCCTCGCTGCAGCCCTGTTCGGGTTGCAGGCCGGCGTGCCGCTGCCACGCTCGGTCATCCACGCCACCTTCCACCCGAACGACGCAGACGAAATTTTTCGGCTCATGAACCAGTCCCTCGACCCGAGCGGCAATGGTTGCTTCGTCATGGAACACCGAGTCGTCCACCCGGACGGTGCGGTGCGGTGGCTGTCTGTCAAAAAGCAGGTCGTGTTCGGGAACGTCGGCGGCGCCCGCCACCCGGTGACAGGTGTGTTGGCGGCAGTGGATATTACTGACCGGAAGGTGGTCGAGGAGCGGTTGCATGAGCGGGAGCAGTTCGTTGAAAGCATCCTCGATGCTTCGCCGGGAATCGTCTACGTCTTCGATCTGGATAATGGCCGAACGACCTTCATAAATCAGCGGGTTTATGCCACACTCGGGGTGGAATCGGAGGAGGTGCTTGCCGACGCTCGGTTCATGCAGGACCACATGCACCCGGATGATCTTCCCGCGGTTCAAGACCACCTGCGGCGGGTTGCTTCATTCACTAACGACGAGGTCGCCTCAACTGAGTACCGGATGCGACACGTCGACGGCCGGTGGTTGTGGTTCGCCAGCCGGGACGTGGTGTTTACACGCAGCCCGGACGGCAGGCCATCTCAGGTATTGGGCATCGCGACCGACATCACCGCGCGAAAAGCGGCCGAGCGGACGATCGCGCGGCAGATCCGCGAATTGGACACGCTGTATGCTACGGTTCCGACGGGCCTTTTCCAGTTCGACGCGGACCTGCGTTACGTGCGGGTGAATGCCTGGACCGCAGCCCTCAACGGGCGATCTATCGAGGCACACATCGGGCGGACTGTCGGCGAGGTGTTGAGTTCAAAGGTCGCTGGACAGGTCGAGTACTTTCTCCGCCAGATCCTGCGAACCGGCAAGCCGTTGCTGGAGATCGAATTGCATGGGCCGAGTGCTGCGAACGGCGAGGAGCGCGCCTGGCTGGTGAGCTTCTACCCGGTGCGCAGCGCGGACGGTGAGGTTGTCGGGGTGCATGGAGTCGTTCTGGACATCACCGAGCGCATGCAGTCGGAAGCGGCGCTGCGGACCTCGGAGATCCGCTACCGCCGGCTCTTCGAATCCGCCAAGGACG
>JBBQII010000595.1:0-3112 GCA_038324795.1 Gemmatales bacterium | reverse complement strand
CACGAATCCGCCTTCGGAGAGCCACCCTGCGGCGACGAGCGCTCGCCGGCCGTCAACAACTGCGGCAACGACAGGTTCAACGCGCCGACCGCGCCGACCTGCAGCATGTTACGGCGACTGAGGCCGACCGGTCCCTGGCATCTTATGGGAGCAGTCATGAAGCATTACCTCGCGAACTTCAGGATGCTGTTTGCCAACCTGGTCGGGTATCTTCGCGTCCGGGTCGCCGAATGTCGTCGTTCTCAAATCTGCCACACCCTCGGTGAGAGAGAGGTCCAAACAGTGAGAATGACGCCCAAACCGTGAGAATGACGCCCAAACCGTGAGAGAGAGGTCCAAACCATGAGAATGAAGTTGTCAAGGGCGAGCCCGCGACTCGAACAGAGCTGGTCGGGCGCAAAGCCGCGAAAGGACGCGGTGGAAGGCCGGTTCAACTTCAACACTGCCGGTGACCGCCACCAGGCAGTAGGCACATGCTAACCCGACAATCGCGTCGGATTCAACGATTTTCTCTGACGGATAACGGGACGCATTATCCAATCAGTCCGTCCCGGTAGAACCGAGATCAGCTGTCCGCCCTGCGCACGACTGGTTCGACTGAACAGATCTCACGGGCGATGCAAAACTGCTACTCAACCACCCAGAGGTCATCGCTGCGGAAGAGCTTGTCGAGGTCGCCCTTGCCCTTTGCTTTCGTCTGGGCGTCGATCTGGCCGTTGAGAAGTTCCTCGTACGTCGGCTTCTGCACGTTGCGGTAGACGCCGATGCACTCGGGGAACTGCGGATGCACCATCCGGCTCAGCAGGTACGACAGCGTCGGCTGATCGGCCTTCTCGTCGTGAATGAGCAGGTCGTCAATCTCGCAATCCTTGCCGACGTTGACGACTTCGGGATTGATGCCGTTCAAACGGATGCCCTTGTTGCGATCCTTACCGAAGATCATCGGCTTGCCGTGTTCAAGGTAGAGGGCATGCTCCGCTTTCACGCTCTTGTCGGTCGCATACTCGAACACACCGTCGTTGAAGATCTTGCAATTCTGGTAGATCTCGACGAATGCTGTTCCCTTGTGTGCGGCCGCCCGGCGGAGTGTTTCTGTCAGGTGGTTCACGTCGATGTCGATCGTTCTCGCAACGAACGTCGCTTCCGCGGCGATCGCCAGCGACAACGGGCGGATCGGCGAGTCGATCGAACCCTGCGGACTCGACTTGGTCTTGGTTCCGAGGCGTGACGTGGGCGAGTATTGCCCCTTCGTCAATCCGTAGATTTCGTTGTTGAACAGCAGAATCTTGATGTCGATGTTGCGGCGGATGGCGTGGATCAGGTGATTGCCACCGATCGACAGGCCATCGCCGTCGCCCGTGACAACCCAGACCTGCAGATCGGGCCGGGCCAGACGCAGGCCGGTGGCGAAGGTCGGCGCCCGGCCGTGGATCGTATGAAACCCGTAGGTGTTCATGTAGTAAGGGAACCGGCTGGAGCAGCCGATGCCCGAGACGAAGACGATCTTTTCGCGCGGCATGCCGACCGTTGTCAGCGCCTTTTTCATCTGCGCGAGGATCGAGTAATCGCCGCACCCGGGACACCAGCGCACTTCCTGGTCGCTGGAGAGTTCCTTGGCGGTCAGAGTCGGGAGAGCAGTTGCGGACATGTGTACACAATCCTTGGTCGGATGATGTTTGAGAACAATTAAACCGCTTGGCGCTCTTGTCGCCATGCAACATATTCGCGCAGGGCGGCGTTAACCGCCTCGGAACTGGGAAAAAGAACGGCGACATCGTCTTCCAGTTTGACCAAATGTTCCTGCGCACGAAGGCGGGCGGCATACTTTCCGCGCACAAGCCCGTTCATCTTGCTGAAGTCATACTCGGGCAGCATGTCGTCATCGTTCGAGTTTTCAGGGGAAGTCGCCATCCTCGTACCTCTTCTTCTCGCTTCGGCCGGCGACTCGGGCACTGATAATGCGGACCGCTCCGTTTCGATCAGTATGCGAAACGACCAGGATTCTGCCGAGGTTCGACAATCCCATTGTAAGGAATCGGTCTTCGTCAATCGAATGACGCGGATCATATCCCGTCAGCGAGAGGCCATCGTAGAAGACCGATTTTGCCTCATCGAACGAGACACCATGTTTGTCGCGGTTCAATTCGGCTTTGTCGTCATCCCACTTAAAGGTGATCTCGCCCATTCCCTTACCCCAGCATCTGCTCGATCTTCGCTTCGATCTCACTGACGAGGAACGGCCTGCCCTGGAACTTGTTCAGGCCCACCGCATCGACGAGGAACTTCGCCCGGATCAGCAGAATCAGCTGCCCGGCGTTCAACTCGGGGATCAGGACCTTCTTGAACTTCTTCAGCACCTCGCCGGTGTTTTTAGGCATCGGGTTCAGATACTGCAGATGGGCATGGCCGACCTTCAGACCTTTGCGCGTCGCACGCTGCACGGCTGTCGCGATCGAACCATAGGTGCCGCCCCAGCCGAGTACCAGCACGTCGCCTTCCGGGGAGCCTTCCACCGCGAGGTCGGGAATGGTCTCCGCGATGTTGGCGATTTTCTGGGCCCGCGTCTTGATCATGTGCTCGTGATTGGCCGGTTCGTAGTTCACGTTGCCGGTCACGTCCTGCTTCTCGATACCGCCGATCCGGTGTTCCAGACCCGGGGTACCCGGCAAGGCCCAGGGCCGTACCAGCAATTCGTCGCGCTTGTAGGGCAGGAACTTGCCCGCTTCGCCCGCGCCGTTCTCATGCCCGAGTTCGCCATTGCTGTTGGGCGCAGTCGGGTGCTTGATCTCGAACCGCGGCAGTTGATCCATCTTGGGGATCGGCCACGGCTCGGCCCCATTGGCCAGATAGCCGTCCGACAGCAGAATGACGGGCGTCATGAACCGGGTGGCGATACGCACGGCCTCGAAAGCAATGTTGAAACAGTCCGACGGCGTCTTGGCGGCAATGATGGCCACGGGGCATTCACCGTTGCGACCCCACATCACCTGCATCAAGTCGGCTTGCTCGGTCTTCGTGGGCAAGCCGGTGCTGGGTCCGCCGCGCTGCACATTGACAATGATCAGCGGCAGTTCAGTCATCACCGCCAGGCCGATCGCCTCGGCTTTCAGGC
>JBBQII010000594.1:0-3116 GCA_038324795.1 Gemmatales bacterium | reverse complement strand
ATCGCGGCGATCGCGACGTTCAACCCAGTCTCGGGCTGCGCCATCGCCGAGTGGCCGGCAGCGCCGCCAACCCTTCACGCAAACCGTCTTCCTCATGGATCAGTCGAATATGACCCAGACATCTCCCTCCGCGAAAGACATCGGCCAGCGCGTGCTGACGCTGGTCGAGAACGTGCGCGGCCCCGCCGACATCGCACCGGAACGCATCGAAGCGCTCACCGGCATCAAGGTCGAGTTCAACCCGGACGACGCCAACGAATACGGCTTCAGCGGCCGGCTCACCGACGCCTGGGCCTACAACCTGGTCTCGCTGCCGGAAGGCACCGGCAAGAAGCCCTCGCGGATCATGTTCTCCTTCGACGACGAAACCCGCGCCAACGCCGACATGGCGCCGATCGCCGCGCTCGATTTCGACGACTACGCCGCGACCCTGCGCGCCGCCGGCTACGCGGCCACCCCGGCCCGCGGCAAGCACGAGCAGGTCCTGTACTGGGACTTCGCGCGCGACGACGTCTCCGTGCAGATCTACGTGCGCGGCGAGAACGACGCCAAGGCCGCGCACGCCTGCGTTTCCAAGCTCATCATCAACGCCTGAGGGATACGACCATGGCCGCAGTTCCCGAAGCCGTTCTGAAGAAAGCCGCGGAAACGAAACTCGAGAAGATCCTCACGGATTTCGAGACCGCCAACGACACCGGCACCGACAAGCCGGGCAAGAACCTGCGCGAGTTGCTCGACAAGTCGCCGGACCTGAAGGCGCGCATCCTCGACTCCGTCTCCAAGGGGCATCTCGAGAAGTTCGATGTGCTGCCCAGCGGCGCGAATGCCGGCGGCACCTACAGCGCCGACACCAAGACCATCGAGCTGCCGCTGGACGAGCTGAAGAAAGCGGGCACGAACAAGACCTCAGCCTCCGAGCTGGTATTCGTGATGGGGCACGAGATCCAGCACTCTTTCAACAGCACGGTCGCCGACAAGGCGAGCGACGATTTCATCAAGGACGTCGACAGGATTTCAAAGACTCCGGGGCCGCACGACTACACCGCTTCGGTGAAGACGCTGATCCAGGCCAACCGTGACGACGAGGCCGGCGCGCACATCGGCGGCTTCAACGCGATCTCCTCGCAGGTGCTGAAAGACAATCCGTCCGCGGGGCTGAAGGATCTCTACAACGCCCACCCGGGGCGGATGGGCGACTTCATCGATCGCAGCGGCAGCGCGCCCACGTTCACCTATGCGCTGAAACCCGGACTGACGATCGAAGCCGACATGACGCTGAAGTCCTCGCCCGCGAACGTCACCGCGATGGGCAAGCACTACTTCGATCAGCCGCCAAGCTCGGCACGCCTGGGCACCCACGGCAATCAGGACTATCCGAACTACTACGGCGAATGGGCAGTCAACGTCATCGATGCGACCGAGAAGCAGGCATTGGCCAATGCCAAGCTCGCCAACCCCTCGGCCGTCGCGCCCGAAGTCAAATTGAACATGAAAGAGATCGGGCTGGACAAAGCGCTGATCGATACCACGCTGGTCTTCACCGATACCAGCCCGAGGCGTGCGCCGATTACCGCGCCCGGCGAGCAGCCGGCGGATCCCTACGGCGGCGGCATTCCGTTCCTGCGTCCCGAAGACGCCGCGAAAGTGAAGGCCGAGCCGGCTCTGTACGGACAGGCATTGAAAGCGCTGGAAGGTGTGCAAGGCCCGGCCGGCCTGGGCGACCGCAGCGAACTGCTGAACGCCGCCGCGGCCACCGCCGCGCAGGCGCAGAAAGCCGGCATGGAACGCATCGACGGCGCACTGGTCGGCAAGAACGGTCAGGTGTTCGCCTATCAGGGCGACCCGTCGAGCGAATACGCCGACCGGGTCGCAGTGGACGTATCCAAGGCCAAGCTGCAGCCGGCCGAGGAATCGCTGGCGGGGATGACGCCCGACGCGCAAACGGCACCCGCGCAGCTGCAGGCGCGCAGCCAGAGCATGTAAATACCTGTTCAAAATCCAGAGCACGGAATGATCCTGTCATCCCGAACGAGGGCGAAGACCGAGGAAGGATCTACTTGACGCTGAAAGTGTCGAAGCGTGGAGTCGTAACAGCAGATCCCTCCACCCGCTATGCGGACGTTCGCGATGACAGAGGGTTTATCGATTTGCGGTTGAGATCCCATGCGGCTGTAGGGCCTACGGCTATCGAACCTGCCGCTATCGCGCATTTTGAACAGGCCCCAAGTCACGCTGCAAAGGCTTGAACCAGCAAGGTAGGATGGGTTGAGCGAAGCGATACCCATCATGCATCGGCAAATCGGATTTATGTCGTTCGCTGTAAAAGCGATGGGTATCGCTTTGCTCAACCCATCCTACGCTGCTGCGCCACAATGAAACGCCCCGCAGCGATGCAGGGCGTTGGTGCATGCGGGCTGCTTATACGGCGTGCTGGGCCTACAACCCCTTCGCTGCCTCTTCCACCGCGCGAAACAGGGCGCGGCCCTTGCTCATCGTCTCTTCCCACTCTTTCTGCGGATCGGAGTCGTAGACGATGCCGGCGCCAGCCTGCACGTGCAGCTTGCCGTCCTGGATGACGGCGGTACGGATGGCGATGGCGGTGTCGGCGTCGCCGTGCCAGCTGATGTAGCCGATGCTGCCGGCGTAGACGTTGCGCTTCACCGGCTCCAGTTCGCGGATCACTTCCAGCGCGCGGATCTTCGGCGCGCCGCTGACGGTGCCGGCCGGGAAGGTCGCGCGCAGCACGTCGGCGTAGCTCATGCCGGCCTTCAGGCGCCCGGTGACTTCGCTGACGATGTGCATGACGTGGCTGTAGCGTTCGATCACGAAGCGCTCGCCCACTTCCACCGTGCCCGGGTCGCTGACCCGGCCCACGTCGTTGCGGCCAAGGTCGATCAGCATCAGATGCTCGGCGCGTTCCTTCGGGTCGGCCAGCAGTTCGGCTTCCAGCGCCAGGTCTTCCTCGTGGGTGCGTCCGCGCGGGCGGGTGCCGGCGATCGGGCGCACGGTGACGGTGCCCCGCCCCTGCGCGTCGTGTTCCAGCCGCACCAGGATCTCCGGCGACGAACCCACCACCTGGGTGCCGCCGACATCGAGAAAATACATGTACGGCGATG
>JBBQII010000593.1:0-3119 GCA_038324795.1 Gemmatales bacterium | reverse complement strand
GCGAGAAGTCCGAGGTTCATGGGATGCTCACGTCGTGTGATGATTCAATTCTTGTAGAGCGGGTGAAGGCTTTGCGGAACCCACCATTTTCATTTCGCCGATTCGCCGTTGGCGGTTGACGCAACGTCAACGGATGGTGGGTTGCGCAAAGCCTTCACCCACCCTGCGACGATGTCGCAACGGAGCGTTACGGCAACGTCGGCAGCACCGCGGGGCCGCGGGTTTCGCCGATCGGCTTCCTGTCCGGAATTGACTCGGGCTTGATCTCGGCCTTGCCTTCGGACTTCTTGTCGGCGTTCGGCAAAGTCATCGCCGGTTCGGGCATGCTGATACCTGGCATGGCACCCGTCGGGCCCATCGCCGGGCCGGCCATGCCGGGGCCGCCCATCATGTTCGGCATCATCCCCTGGGGACCCATCATGGCCTGCGGCGGGGGCATCCGCTGCATCATGTACGGGTTCGGGGCATCCATCGCCGGGCTGTTCGGAGCGTTCAGGTCGATGTTGCCGAGACGGATGATCAGCAGGATCGTCCCGCGACGCTGAGCCTCGACAATCGGGTCGATGCCCGGTTCCAGCCGTGTCGACACCAGTTCATTCGGGCCGACGACCGTGGCCAGGTCCTGGTTGTTGGGATTCGGCAGGTAGACAACCTTCACGAGGAAGTTGCCTGAATCGACCTGTTCAAAGTCCTCATCCGTGAACGTGACCGGCACCGAGCTGTGCGCGAGGTATGTCGCGGTCGTTTCCTGGCCGGGGACGACTTCGAGCGTCGGGTAGTAAACCTTTTCGAGCCGGTTCGCGATTGAACTGAGCCGCATGCGGTACACGCCGCTCTGCAGGAAGTTGTACCGGGCCGGGGTGATCAGCGGCTGGTCGTTCCAGCCGTTGGGCCCGTACCACGTGACTCGCATGCCGTCCGGGTTCACGAAGTTGACCGATGTCCGCATGTTCATCATCTGCTGCGGCATGCGGTAAGGCAGGGCGCCGACCGCGGCGACTGCGCCCGGAGGGCCCATCTGCGGGACCGGAACAATCCCCTGCTTCTGGTTGTAGTACGGCAGCGCCGGCTGCTGCGGCATCTGCTGATGGCCGCTGTGCGTGGCCTGCTTGATGCCGTTGGCGTCATCGGTCGGCAGGTACCCGGCCTGGATCAGGTTCGTCCCCGGGCGCGGGCTTTCACCGGCTGTGTACCCGCCCATCGGCATGCCGGGCGACATGCCCCGCATCGGGTTGTTGGCCGCGTTGATCGGTTCGCCGTAGGGCCCCTGGAACTGGGCGTTCTTCGCCATCTGCGGCGGCATCTGTTGCGGCGGCACCGCCCGCGCCTGCGGCGGGGCCTGAGCCGGCGGTTGCTGGGCAACCTGCTGCTGCTTCGGAGCCTGGCTCCACGCGCTCTTGAACGGCGACTTGTCGGTATTGGCACAGCCGTTCAGCCCGGCCAACAGCATGAATGCACCTGCGATCCGCTTCATGGCATCCTCTCCGATCCGTTCGCCGGACGCCCGCGCAACAGCGGGCCGTCAATTCGGTTCCTCGCGTTTATCTTCGACAACCGGGACGCATGGACTTTGAGGAAAAACCGGAATCGCTTGCGTTATCCGCAAACTCGCCAGCCTGCGTTGCCGGGCACCACGGGCGAATTGCCGGCCGATTCTCCTTATCCAAGCTCCGCCAGCATGCTATCCTCTCTGTGGACCTGAATAACGGGCGAACGACGCACGAAAGGAAACGCATGCTCTCTGGACGCGCCAGCGACTATATGATGATTCCCCCGGGAACGAATATCCCCTCGGTGGTCAACATGATCGTCGAGATCCCCAAGGGCCATCGCAACAAGTTTGAACTCGACAAGGAGACCGGGCTGATCAAGCTCGATCGCTACCTTTACAGTTCCTCCGTGTACCCCGGCGATTACGGCTTCATCCCGCAGACGCTCGCGGAAGACGGCGACCCGCTCGATATCCTCGTCATGGTCAACGAGCCGACCTTCAGCGGCTGCCTCATCGAGGCTCGTGTCGTCGGCCTGTTCAAAATGATCGACAAAGGCGCGAACGACTACAAGGTCCTCGGCGTTCCTAATGCGGACCCGCTGTTCGCGCATCTGAAGAAGCTCGAAGACGTTCCCCCGCACTTCCTGCGCGAAGTCGAACACTTCTTCGGCACCTACAAGCAGCTCGAAGGGATCACGACCTCGTCCCTCGGCTGGATCTCGAACGAAGAAGCCTGTGCCGAAGTCCGCAACTCGATCCAGCGCTTCCGCAGTTCCATGGGTACCGTGATGGGGTAACCAACGCATGTGAAGCCGCGACGCGCAGCGGAGCGCTGCGCGTCGCGGCTAACCCCGAGGATGCCATGCCGAAGAAGATCGCCGCGATCATCACCGAGTACCGCAAGTGGTCGCATGCCGATGTCATCGTCGGCAAGATCCTCGAAGGGTTCATGTACGACGGCAAGGAGAAGCCCGATCTCCGGGTCGTCTCGATGTACGTCGACCAGTTCCCCAAGAACGACATGTCGCGCGACCTTGCCAAAAAGCACAACTTCAAGATCTGCGACACCATCGACGAAGCGCTGACGCTGGGCGGCAACAAGCTGGCCGTCGATGGCGTCGTCATCATCGGCGAGCACGGCAGCTACCCCAATAACGACAAGGGCCAGAAGCTCTACCCGCGCCGCCGGTTGTTTGAAGATACATCGAAAACGTTCGAACGCACGAAGCAGGCCGTGCCGGTCTTCAGCGACAAGCATCTGTCGCCCGTCTGGGCCGATGCGAAATGGATGTACGACAAGTCGCGGGAACTGTTCGTGCCGTTCCTGGCCGGGTCGTCGATCCCGGTTGCATGGCGCAAGCCGGAACTGAAGATCCCGATCGGTAGCGAGTTCACCGGCGCGGTCGGCCTCGGCTACGGAGCGATCGAAGGCTACGGCTTCCACACGATCGAAGGTCTGCAATGCATGGTCGAGCGCCGCAAGGGCGGCGAGACGGGCGTGAAGGCCGTCACCAGTTACTCGGGCGAGCCGATGTGGAAGGCGATGGACGACGGCAAGTTCTCGAAGGAGTTGCTGGAGGCCAGCATCGAGCGCGCCCCGTCAAAGGCCAAGGGCGACTACCGCACG
>JBBQII010000592.1:0-3155 GCA_038324795.1 Gemmatales bacterium | reverse complement strand
GACGTGCCCGACCTGCTTCGGGCAGCCGACTTGCTAATCGCGCCGACGCGTTATGAAGCCTACGGATTAGGCGTTCACGAGGCGCTCTGTTGCGATTTGCCCGCCATCACGAGTGCCACTGCCGGTGTAGCCGAGCAGTACACCGGAGCCTGCATTGACTGGCTGCTGCCCGATCCGGAAGACACCCGCGATTTGGCCGTGCGGATCGACCAACTGATCGAGAAACCCCAACATGCCGCTGACGACCGCCGCCAGCTCGGCCAGCGGCTGCGCGACTGGACGTGGGACCGGATGTCCGAATCAATCCTCTCAGCGATCGATTGTGGCAAATGAGCGTGCCGACCACCTGGCACCTGATCACCGGTGAGTATCCGAACCAACCGGGCGGCGTCAGCGACTACACACGGCAAATCGCGACGGGACTGGCGGGAAGGGGGCACCTTGTTCATGTTTGGGCTCCCGATTCCCATCACGGGACTGCGGTCGATCCCGGCGTGTTCGTCCATCCTCTGCCCGACCGGTTTAGCTGGCGGACCATTCGCAAACTTGGCAAGGTTCTCGACGCGTGGGACCCGCCATCACGCCTTTTCGTCCAGTATGTCCCGCATGCTTTCGGCTGCAAGGGTATGAACATTCCATTCGCCCGCTGGTTGCGACGCCGCCGATTGCCGGTATGGGTGATGTTTCATGAAGTGGCCTATCCGTGGTTCAAGGGGCAATCATGGAAGCATCAATTCCTCGGCTGCGTGACGCACCGCATGGCCCGGTGGATCTCGCTGGCGGCCGAGCGTTCGTTTGTTTCCATCCCTTCGTGGTCCGACATGATTCGAAACGTCGCGCCTGAAGCAAGATCCGCGGAATGGCTGCCGGTTCCCAGTGTTGTTCCTGAACTAGACAATCCGGCTGCCCCGGCAGCCCTTCGGCAGTCGCTCGGCGTTCCGAACGAACAGACGCTGGTTGGTCATTTTGGAACCTATGGTCCACTGATCACCGCAATACTGGAACCGGTTTGCCGACAGTTGTTGTCGACCGGAACCGCGAAGCAAATGCTGCTGATCGGCAGGAACAGCGAACAGTTCGCGTCCCGCCTGTCTGAATTCGGCGGACGAATTCACGCGGCCGGCAATCTGCCGCCGAAGTTGATCAGCACACATCTTGCTGCTTGCGACCTGCTGGTTCAGCCCTACCCCGATGGATTGAGTACGCGACGCACAAGCCTGATGGCCGCGATGGCCGCTGGATTGCCTGTTGTCAGTAATCACGGCTTTCTTTCGGAACCTTTCTGGCTGGATTCGGAATCAGTTCTGCTGACGAGTGTAACCGATCCGCTTGAAATTGCCGACTTGGCGAAACGGGCGCTGTCGGATCGGTCGAGACTTCGGGTCACGGGTGCGACCGCACTCGCACTCTACAACGAGCGATTCTCGTTGAATCGTACACTGGATACTCTGGAACGTACGATCTGATGGCAGTTAAACGTCGGCTCATCTCGATTGCCCATTCTTATGCGGTCGGTGTCAATCGCCGATTGGCACATGAGTTGTCGCGAACCGGCGGCAGCAACTGGGAAGTGGTGGCTGTGGCCCCCCGTTACTTTCGCGGCAGCCGCGACCTGCGGCCGGCAGAGTTCAAGAACGACGGGCCCGAGCCATGCGCGGTTGAAGTGATCGATGCCTATTTCACACGTGAAGTTCATGCATTCTGGTACGGCACGAGGTTGAGGCAACTCCTGGCGCGGCCCTGGGACATAGTTCACTGCTGGGAAGAGCCATACGTTGTAGCCAGTTGGCAGATTGCCCATTGGAAGCGCGCTGCCAGCAAGCTCGTCTTTACCACTTTTCAGAACTGGTCCAAGAAGTACCCGCCGCCGTTCAACTGGATGGAGCAATCCTGCCTTCGCAGCGCTGCCGGTTGGATTCCCTACGGACGGACCATCGTTGATGTTCTCTCCGGGCAACCCGGCTACCGCGATCGACCATTTCGGATGATTCCGCCGGGAGTCGATACCGGGAAATTTCAGCCCGATCAGGCCAGTCGTCTGGCGATCCGCCGCTCGCTGAATTGGGACGACAATGGTCCGCCGGTGATCGGATATCTCGGCCGGTTCATCGCGGAAAAGGGCCTGGATGTGCTGGCCGCAGCCATCGACCGGCTCACGACGCCGTGGCGGCTGTTGCTCATCGGCGCGGGGCCCCTTGAATCCAGCATGCTGAAGTGGGCTCGGAAATATGGTGATCGCGTCCGATTGTGCAACAAGGTCGCCCACGACCAGGTTCCCGCCTACCTCAATGCGATGGACATTCTCTGTGCCCCGAGTCTGACGACACCGCGCTGGCGGGAACAGTTCGGTCGAATGCTGATCGAAGGATTTGCCTGTGGCGTGCCGGTCGTCGGGAGCGACAGTGGTGAGATTCCGTTCGTTCTGGGCGACGATGGCGTCGTGGTGCCGGAAGGCAATCCTTCCCGATGGGCCGAGGAGATCCAGTCGCTGCTGGAGTCGCCGGAACTCCGAAGGCGACTATCGGCCGCCGGACGCGAACGTGCTGTCACGGTGTTCGATTGGTCCGTCGTGGCGCGCCAGCACCTCCAATTCTTCGAACAACTACTGTAATCAACGGAATCTTGAACGCCTTGCTACCAATCGCCGGTGCATGGTGTTTAACTACTATGCACCCGATTTCCTTCACCTGATCGTCATCGACAAGCATCGCGTCGGAGAACTTCGATCTACAGCTACTTGAAGACGGAATAGAATGACCAAGCCCCTGCATCTGCTCTCGATCGGGCATTCATACGTCGTTTCAGCCAACCGCGCGCTTGCGCATGCCATGCAGGCCGCCGGCAACGGTCGTTGGCGGGTGACCGTCGCTGCGCCGTTGTATTTCCAAGGTCAGAACGACATACGTGCGGTGAGCCTGAATTGTCAATTGTCTGAGCCCTGTGAAACTATTCCGCTGTCGGCCTACCTGACGGGAAGGGTGCATCTGTTCGCGTACGGTCGGCGACTTCGCTCAGTCCTGCATCGTCGTTGGGACCTGGTTCACTGCTGGGAAGAACCGTATGTGGTCGCTGGTGCGCAAGCGGCCTGGTGCTGCCCGGACAACACACCATTTGTCTTCCGTTCCGCTCAAAGCCTTCCGAAACGCTATCCGCCG
>JBBQII010000591.1:0-3164 GCA_038324795.1 Gemmatales bacterium | reverse complement strand
CTCTCCCTGCTCCTGTTGCCGCTCGCGGCATCGCCTGCCTTCACTGCTGAACCGGCGACCCCGAACCCGGGGCTCAAGTACCACTACCCGGTCGCTGAACAGAAACCGGAAACGCTTGATGTCGACATCTGCGTCTACGGCGGCACGCCGGGCGGCGTCGGCGCGGCGGTGCAGGCCCATCGACTTGGCAAGAAGGCGGTACTCGTCGTGCATCGCCGGCATGTCGGCGGGCTGACGTCCGCAGGGCTGACCGCCGTCGACCTGGGCAAGGCCGAGTCGATCGGCGGCATGGCGCTCGAGTTCCTCCAACGTGTAGGCAAGATGTCCGGCTTCAAACCGTCCGACGCGGAGAAGACGTTCCGCACGATGCTCACGGAAGCCAAGGTCCCGGTGCTGTACGAACGCCGGCTCAAGAGCGTGAAGAAGGACGGCAACCGCATCACCACCGCGACGTTTGAAGACGGCACAACCATCAATGCGAAGATGTTCGTCGATGCCACCTACGAAGGCGATCTGTTCGCCGCCGCCGGGGTGCCGTTCCACGTCGGGCGGGAGGACAACAGCGTCTACAACGAGACGATCAGCGGCTTCCAGATTGCAAAGTCGCATCAGTTCAGGTTCCCCGTCGATCCGTACAAGGTGAAGGGCGACCCGACGAGCGGCCTGCTCGAAGGCATCACTGCCGACCCGGTGGTGAAGGCCGGCACGGGGGACAAGAAGATCCAGGCGTACAACTTCCGCATGTGGGCCGTCAAGGCGGAGAACGGCCATGCCTGGCCCAAGCCGGCGGGGTACAAGCGTGAGACGTTCCTGCTGCTGTTGCGCTACCTGACCACAAAGCCCGATTTCGATTGGGACTTCACTTACAAGCATGGCCCCGTGAAGTTGAACCTGGGCGACTGCAACAACGCCGGCCCGGTCTCGACCGACTACATCGGCGGCAACTACGCCTGGCCGGAAGGCGACTACGCCACGCGCGAGAAGATGTTCCAGGATCATGTCGATTATCAGCAGGGGATGATGTGGTTCCTGGCCAACGATCCCGAAGTACCCGAGCGCGTACGCACGTTCGTCAACAAGTTCGGCCTGCCGAAGAACGAGTTCGAGGAAACCAACGGCTGGCCGCACGAACTGTACGTGCGCGAAGCTCGCCGGATGATCTCGGACGTAGTGATGACCGAACACCACTGCCGCGGCAAGCAGGTGGCCGAGGATTCGGTGGGCCTGGCCAGCTACACGATGGATTCGCACAGCATCCAGCGCGTCGTCGTCGATGGCGTTGTCAAAGCCGAAGGCAACGTCGAATCCAGCGTCCCGGCCCCGTACCCGGTCAGCTATAAGGCGATCGTGCCGAAGGAGAAAGACTGCGCGAACCTGCTGGTGCCGGTCTGCCTGTCCAGTTCGCACATGGCCTACGGCTCGATCCGCATGGAACCTGTCTTCATGCTCCTGGGCCAATCGGCCGCCACGGCCGCCTGCCAGGCGATCGACGCGAAGACAAGCGTGCAGGCAGTGAACTACGACAAACTGCGCGAGCAGTTGATCGCGGACAAGCAGCGGCTGGTGTGGAAGAAGTGATTCCCGTTTAGCGTGCATCCCAACGGGATGCACGCTGGGTACTGACCATGGCGATGCCGCAAGCGGTGATCAACGGTCACACCCCCATCGAGTTGTACCCGCAATCGACATAGATCGTCTGCCCCGTGATCGCGGAGGCCAGCGGGCTGCAAAGGAAGACCGTGGTGTTCGCCACTTCCTCGGCCTCGATGCCGCGCGGCAGCGGGGAGCGGTGGGCGGCGTAGTCGATCATGTTCTGGATGTCGCCGATGCCTTTGGCCGCGCGCGATGCATACGGGCCGGCGGAAATCAGATTCACGCGGATGTTCTTGGTGCCCAGGTTGTGCGACAACTGGGCCGCATCGATCTGCAGCGCCGCCTTGGCGGTCGACATGCCGCCGCCGTAGTGCGGCACCACGCGGCTGCCGCCGAGATAGGTCAGCCCCACGGCGGCAGCCCCGCCCGGTCGGTCGGTCATGAACGGCTCGGCGTAATGCAGCAGCGATGTCAGCGAGTAGGCGCTGATGCCCAGGGCCTCGAAGTAGGCCGCACGGCTCGTCTCGATCATCTTCTTCTTGATTTCACGGCTGAACGCCATCGCGTGGATGACGATGTCGATGCCGCCGAACATCTTCCCGGCCGTGGTCACGGCATGTTCGATCGAGAAATCGCCATGCTTGTTGAATCGCTTGTCGGCCAACGTCTCGGCATCGACATCCTTCATGGTGTCGAAGCGGGCATCCATGGGGATGCACTTCTCGACCTTGAAGTCGCCGGCCCCGAACGGCAGGACGCGCGACGGGGCATCCTGCTCGCGCGACAGGAAGCTCTCGACAATGCCCAGCATGCGCGGATGACAGGCCAAGATGATTTTTGCCCCGGCCGCCTGCAGCGCCTTGGCGATGAACCAGGCGAAACTCTCGTTGTCGCCGACACCGGTAACCAGGGCAATCTTGCCCGACAGATCCATGGGAATCATCTGCATCCTCGCACGTTTCAGGGCATGTTTTCGTACTGATGGTGTAGCGATCACCGACAGACAGGACCAGACCCGGTTTGCACTCCGCGCCCTCACGGTCGCGGCCCGTCTGCGCATTGCTCACACCAGATTCAACCCGATGCGGACCGGGGCGGGCGGTTCGAAGTCACCCGTTGCGCCGATCGATTCATCGGTACGCACATGGCCGAACAGTGTGAATGAGCTTGCCTCGCGGATGTCAACATCCACGGTCCGGCCGATCAGGCGCGGGTTGCCGTCGAAGACGACGATATGGTCGGTCATCGTACGCCCTGTCAGTTGCTTCGGCGCGGTTGCGGCCTGCCGTTGGCTGTGCTTGCTGGGCCCTTCAACGAGAACGGGCATCATTTTGCCCACCTGCTGCCGATGATCGTCGAGGCTGTTGGCGTTCTGGATCGCCAGAAGGTCGTTGTTGCGGCGTTTCTTGACCTCTTCGGGCACGTCGTCGGCGTACAGTTCATCCGCCTTCGTGCCCTGGCGCGCGCTGTACTTGAAGATGAAGCTGTTCTTGAACTTCGCCTCGGCCACCAGGTCGCACGTCTTCTGAAACGCCTCTTCCGTCTCGCCGCAGAAGCCTACGATGAAGTCG
>JBBQII010000590.1:0-3202 GCA_038324795.1 Gemmatales bacterium | reverse complement strand
GCGGTCCATCCGGCCCGCAGGTTGAACTACTGAATGTTTCGTACGATCCCACACGTGAATTGTACCGCAAACTGAACCGTGCCTTCGCGGAGCAACATAAGGCAGATACAGGTGTTACGGTCCGTGTCCGCCAGTCGCACGGTGGCTCCGGTTCCCAAGCCCGTTCGGTAATCGACGGACTCCCCGCCGACGTGGTCACGCTTGCGTTGTGGCCCGACACCAACGCGATCGCCAAGAAGAACTTGATGGCCACGGATTGGGAGAATCGCCTCGACAATCGAAGTCTACCGTATCACTCAACAATCGTTTTTGTCGTGCGGAAGGGGAACCCAAAGGGGATCCACGACTGGCAGGACCTGCTGAAGCCGGGCGTGGAGATCATCGGGCCGAACCCGAAGACTAGCGGCGGGGCGAAGCTGAATCTGCTGGCGGCATGGGGTGCGGTGCTGAAGAAGCGCAAAATTACGGACACGAGCACTCCCGAGGAACGGGCAGCCGCCGAAGAGGAAGCCAAAGAGTTCGTGACGCGACTGTATCGGCAATGCCCGGTACTCGATTCCGGCGCGCGTGGCTCGACCGTGACGTTCGCCCGGCGCATGATCGGCGACGTTCACCTGACGTGGGAAAACGAAGCGCATCTGGAAGTGGACGAGCTGCCCGACGAGTTGGAAGTGATCTATCCGTCGTCGAGCATTCGTGCCGAGCCCCATGTAGCCATGGTCGATCAGAACGTCGATCGCAAGGGCACACGCGACACCGCGGACGCCTACCTCAAGTTCCTGTACACGGACAAGGCTCAGGAGATCATCGCCAGGAACTACTACCGCCCGATGAAGGAAGAGATTGCCGCCAAGTATCGCCACAAGATGAAAGACATCGACCTGTTCCGCGTCGACTACATCGACAAGGGCGGCTGGGATGCCGTTCAAAAACGGTTCTTCGCAGACGGGGCGTTGTTCGATCAGATCTATCAACCGTCGGGAAGTTGATTCAACGTACAGGGGCTTACGTCCCCCGCTCGACGCATAGATGCTGTTCAACACCTCTTCCGGCTGCTATCCTCATCCATGACTGTTCCTGCCGAACGCTCTCCCGTGGATGGTGCCAATGCGCTGGGTGCAATCTGAATTCGCATTGAAGGGCCTGTTTCTCGGCCTGCTGCTTTATACCGCGATGCAGATCCAGATCCGCAGCACGCAGGATCCGGCCGTCTCGTCCTGGGAGCTGACCGGCACTGTCGGCCTGTACATGCTGGGCGGCCTTGCGGCGGGCATCGTCGTGGGCCTGCTTCGGCAAGTCCGCGACCTGGGCCGGCTGTTTCGCAAGCCGCATGCGTTTCTCGTCTTCCTGTTGCTCGAAAATCCGCTGCTGATCTACATGGGCCTGATCGGCGGCCTGGGCCTTGGTGCATTTCGCGAGTTCGAGCCGGGTGAAGGCAAACCGAATCTGGTCATGCTGTCGGTTATCGGTGCCATCCTCGGCTTTGTCTTCGGCGAACTGCGAGGCCGCAAGGATGCGCGCTATCGCCTGGGCCTGGGCGTGATCACCGGGGCCGTCGTCATCTGGCTGTTGGTCCGTTACCTGCAGAACTTCAACAACGGCATCTTCCTCAACGAGGATTCGCCCGACCGGCAGATGCTGGGCCTGCTGATTCTGCTCGGTCTGCCGTTTTACTACCTGCTCTGCTTCGTCGGCCTGGCCGAAGAGTCCGAAGCGGAGATCGCCGGGCTGTGTACCATGCTCGGCTTCGCCATTCATCTGCTGAAGTTCCCGAGCAACATGCCCTCGGCCGGGTTCCTGCTGCCAGTGGCGATCTACTTCGTCTATGTCATTTACGTGCTGCCGGGACTGCGTGTCTTCAAGCATACCCTGCGCGGCTTTACCTACATGGAAGTCGGCAAGATGCGCAAGGCGTTGCTTGCGTTCCGCCGGGCGCTGCAACTCGACCCGAAGAATGCCCTGGCCCAGCAGGGGATGGACTGGCTGCATGCCAACATCGAGATCGACCGTGTTGATGCCGGGACGCTTGGTCTGCTCGACCCGTCCCGCTGCATGAAGCGCGTCCGCATGCTGCTGGCGACGAAACCGACTGCAGAGCAGATGAACAAGGCCCACCACATTCTGAACCTTGTTGAAAAGCTATGGCCCAAGCTGGCCTCGCAACTGATTTACTATCGTGCGGTCGCCGCCGTGCATCTGAAGGACATCGACAAGGCCACGGCCCAGCTCGACGACCTGCTCAATCCCGAAGGCTGGTACCCGGATGACGCCGCCCGCCGCGATATTCTGTTCGATGCCTGGCAGTTGGCGCTGTTGACCCTTCCGACTTTGAAGCAGCGTGCCGGCCTGCCGCAATTGAGCCTTCCCGGCCGACGGATGGAGGCAATCGACGCGGTGGAACGGCAGCTGGTCAAGCAACCGGACGAACCGACGATTCTCGAGTTCCGGAAGCTGCTGTACGAGGACCTGCAGGAAAGCGAGTACACTGCGGCCGCGCAGAACGGGCTGCCCGCCGACTTCTCGCACCGCTATGCCGAAGAGATTGGCATGGCTTTGGTGGGTAACTCCGCGCAGTGGCAGCGCGGGGCGCAGTTCCTGCAGATCGCGGCCAACGGGCTGCCGTCACGCCGGCCGACGATCTATTCAAAGCTGGCCGAGGCGTATGCGAAGGCCGGCGAGACGCTGCAGGCCACGCGATTCCTGCAGCAGGTGCGGGATGCCGGCCAGGAGTTCGGCCTCGACCGGCTCCCACCTGATCAGCGGGCGATCTACTTCAGCACCGTCAAGCGTCTGGCCGACGAAGCCGTCGCCCGTAGCGATCACGATGAGGCGATCTACAACTACAGCCTGTCGACCCATGCTCCCGACAGCGGTGTGCCGACTTTGCGGGCGCTGGCGGAGACGTACGAGAAGAAGCAGGACATCATGAATGCCCTGCGCATCACCGAGAAGGCACTCTGTCACGACGGCCGGGACCCCGACCTGCTGGCGAAGAAGGACAAGTACTACTTCTCGCTCGATGCCGAATCGTTGGCGACAACGGCTAAGGAAAACGACAACGTCCGCAAGTTCTTCGATGTCGGCTACTGCGTGAAGAAGGCCAAGAGCGTCCTCGATTCGAAGAATGCCGACCTCGATGCGATCGACTGGGCCCATCATCTGGTGTCGCTGGCGCTGGTGATGCAGCCGAAGAACTTGATCG
>JBBQII010000589.1:0-3204 GCA_038324795.1 Gemmatales bacterium | reverse complement strand
TTCATCGCCACCCTGTTGCCGCGCCTGTTCCGCCCGAACATGATGCCGGCCATCCAGCGCTACTCCACCATGGAGGCCGCGTATGCCGCGGGCATGGGGCAGCTGGCCTACTACCGCGCTCTGGAACAGCAGGGCCGGCTGCGCTGGATCAAGGACTGGCCGACGCTTGAAGCCCATGTGAACGAATGGATTCAGGCTTGCGATACCCGTGGATCGAAGCCGGAAATCAACCTGAACGCGAAGGAACCGACGCTCGGCTTCATCCTGAGCATGGAAGGGGCAGACTGTATCCTGTCGCCCGATCAGGTACAGCATTGGTACGACGCGGGCCTGCGCCTGGTCGGCCCGGCCCACTACGGCGTCAGCCCGTACGCGCACGGCACCGGCACCATCGGCGGCCTGTTCCCGCAGGGCCCCGCGCTGTTGCGTGAAATGGAACGTGTCGGCATCATCCTTGATGTGACGCACCTGTCGGACCAGTGCTTCGACGAAGCGCTCGACATCTATGGCGGCCCCGTCATCGCCAGCCACCACAACTGCCGGGCGATGGTGCCCGACCAGCGGCAGTTGACCGACGACCAGATCAAACGGCTCGTCAAGCGCGGTGCTGTCATCGGCGCTGCCCTGGATGCCTGGATGCTTTATCCCGGTTGGGAACGCGGCAAGACCACGCCGAAGGACGCGGGCGTGACCATGGAAACGTATGTCGATCACATCGACCGCGTCTGCCAGTTGGCGGGCAACACCCACCATGCCGCGATCGGCACCGATCTCGACGGCGGCTTCGGCACCGAACAGACGCCGCATGACCTGGACACGATCGCCGACTTGCAGAAGGTGCCCGGCATCCTGCGCAAGCGCGGCTACAAGGAAGTGGATGTGGAAGGGATCATGTACGCCAACTGGGTCCGCTTCTTCAAGCAGGCGTGGACGAGGCGCTAAATCGGCTCGTACCGATCCTGTGAAGCCGCGACGCGTTGCGGAGTGATCGCCTGATCGCTCCGCTACGCGTCGCGGCTTCACGGTAGGTTACTTCTTCATCCCGATGCAGTACAGGTTCTTCACCGTCTGCACGTAGATCACTCCATTCGCAATTGCCGGGGTGCCCATGATCTCTTCCTTGAGGTCGTTGGTGGCCAGCACTTTCGGCATCTCACCGCCGGCTTCCACCACGGTGCAGATTCCTTCATCATTGCAGACGAAGATCTTGCCGTCGGCCGCGATGGGCGAGGCCCAGTACTTGCCTTTCTTCAACCGCTCGGTCCAGATCTCGTTCCCCTTCTTGTCCGCACAAACCAGCACTCCGGCCGCGCTGACGTTGTAGATGTGGTCCCCGTACACGACGGGCGTGCACGAACCGGATGCCAGCTTCTGCGACGTCCAGACGACATCAGGGGTCGATTCACCCTTCGGCTGCAGGCAGACCAGCCCGCGCGACATCATCAGCACCTGGTCGCCCATCATCACGGGCGTCGGAATCGTGCTGCCTTCGGTGCCGTAGGTCCAGACCTTCTTGCCGGTGTCGGCATCGTAGGCGACCATCCCTGAGCGCGAGGGGAACATCACCTCGGCCTTTTCACCGACTTTGCGCAGCGTCGGCGTGACCCAGTTGATTTCCTTGGCTCGTTCGACACGCCAGAGATTCTTGCCGTCCGCGGTATCGATTGCCGCCAGGAACGATTCGCCATCCGAATCCATCGGCACGATCAGTTTGTCTTTCCAAAGGATCGGCGATGACGCCATGCCGACCTGATTGGCGATCTTCGGGTAGTCGCCTGCCAGCGAGCGGTACCAGCGGACGTTGCCTTCCTTGTCGAGCGCGACGAGATCCGCCGTGGCGAACAGCACGTAGACGCCGTTGGCATCCGCCGCGGGTGTCGGGGCGGCCATGCTCGATTTCGGGTGACAGCCGGTGTTGCCCGTGGCGTTCAACTGGCGATGCCACAGCAGGGCGCCTGTCTTCCCGTCATAGGCGGAGACACTCAGCTTGTCGGAACGGATGCCCGATGCGGAGGCGACATAGACGCGTCCCCCGGCCACAACGGGCGACGCAACGCTGCGCCCCGGTACTTCGGACTTCCACAGCACATTCTCGGTCGGGCTCCACGAGGAAGCCAGCCCCTTCTCTTCCGCGACGCCCGAGGCGGCCGGCCCGCGGAACTGCGACCATTCGCCCGCGCCGGCCAGCGCTGCCGTCAGCAGGGTCACGATCCCGAATGCGAACTTCTTCATCGAATTCCTCACTTGATGGTGACCTTGAGAGGCAACGCGCCGCCCGTGAAATCGCATGCCCGTACCTGGAACTTCCAGTCCTGGGCCCAGCCTTCGGTCTGGTTGTTCTGGCACAGCTTCAGCAACAGTTCATTCCGGCCCGCCTTCAGCGTTCCTGCAGCCAGATACTGGTCGAAGCGGAAGCCGTGGTGATACTCTTCGCGGGCATACAGTTCCTTGCCGTTGAGGAACACCTTCACTGCCGTCTGACTGCCGAGACGGAACTCGACGGGCATCTCCTTCGGCGACTCCAGCACGGTGAACGCGTAGGCGACGGCGTCCTTGTGCTTGCCGAGCTTCGCGTTCAGATCGACGGGGGAATAGTTCTCCGCATTGTTGAAGGCGACCCATTCGACTTCTTTGCCGTCCTTCCCCTTGTACTTCGCTTTCAGGTCGACTTTGGTTTCCGGCTCATACGCTTTGTCGTACCCGGCCCCCATGGTGCTGTCGAACGGGCCGATCAGCATCCAGTCCTGAACGACGCCGAAATGGCTGTTCAAGTCGGTGTCAACTTTCAGTCCCTTGAGCTGCTTGGCGATCTTCTCCGTCTGGTCCTGATCGCGGCTGGCGGTGAACAGTTTCCGCAGGGCGTCGGCGGTCTTGGCCGACTCGAGGGCCGCGGCGATCGCATCCCGGCGGATCTCGACACTCGGGTCTTCGATCATGCCGGGCAGCAGCCGGGTCGGGGCCTTGGCGTCGGCCTGGGTCAGAAACTCATATGCCAGCCGCCGGCTGGCCGGGGCATGCTTCGTGTCCTTGACGAATGCCTCGATCGCGTCGGCGGGAAGCGGGCGCTTGGCCTGCTGTTCCTTTTCGACGATCGCCTGGGCCGCCAGCCGCAGCCAGTTGCCGGCCACGGCGTTCGCGTCGTCCATGGCCGTCAGCGTCGGCAGCAGCGCGGGCACACCCTGCGCGACGACCGACTTCCACGCG
>JBBQII010000588.1:0-3227 GCA_038324795.1 Gemmatales bacterium | reverse complement strand
TCTCCCCGGAGGTCGCGGCCGCCCAGTCCGCCGCGACGACACTCATTGATGGCGTGCCAGTCCTCGCGGTCGAGATTCTTTCGCCATCCGACACGACGAATCTGGTGAACGAAAAGATCAAGGCGTTCCTCAACGCCGGTGTCGCGCTGGTCCGGATCGTCGACCCGTACAACCAGACGGTGACCGTCTACCAGCGGAATGCGAAGCCCAGGCTGTACAACACGGATGACACGATCACTGCTGAACCGCACCTGCCGGGCTTCAATGCCCCAGTCGCGCGCATCTTCGACATCTGAAACAGGAACCCCACCGATGACCGCCAAGTTCGCATCGCTGTTCATGCTGGTTTCGTTCGCGCTGCCGCTCAAGGCCGCCGACGAAAAGGCCACCGTTGCCAACATGAAATTCAACGATGTCATCGAAGTCGCCCCGGGTGTCTTCTTCCGTTACTCCTCGATCAGCGCGACGGATAAGAGCATCGTCTTCGGCGGCAGCAACAACATCTGGGTCGTGTTCAAGGACTATGTGGTCGTCATTGATGCCAACTTCCCCAAGGAAGCGCTCGATGTGGTGGCCGCGATCAAGAAGACGACCCACAAGCCGATCAAGTACGTGCTCGACACGCATCACCACGGCGACCATGCCTACGGCAACTGGGTCTGGTCGAAGGAAGGTGCGAAGGTCATCTCGCAGAAATCTTGCGAACGGCTGATGAAGACGTTCGGGCCGATGTCGTGGGAGATGGCCGCCAAGGACCGCGAGGACATCCGCAAGAGCGAACTGAAGCAGCCCGACATCACGTTCGACGACAGGTATGTGCTCGACGACGGCACGCAGCGCGTCGAATTTCTGCATGCGGGGCATTGCCACACTGCGGGTGACGCTGTTGCGTACCTGCCGAAGCACAAGATCTTGTGTACGGGGGATATGTGCGTCAACGGGTCGTTCAACTATATGGGGCATTCCAACTCCGCGTCGTGGGCGATGAACCTGGCCAAGCTCGAAAAGCTGGATGTCGATATGATCTGCCCCGGGCATGGCAAAGTGGCCGGCAAGGAACTGCTCGGCAAGCAGAAGCGTTACTTCGACGACATGCGGGCCAAAGTGAAGAAAGGGATCGACGCCAAAAAGCCGTTTGACGATATCGTGAAGGGGATCGAGATGCCCTGGTACAAGGAATGGACTGGCGTCGAGGCAAAAGACAAGCTTGACAACCTGCGGCACGTCTTCGACGAATTGAACGGCAAAATTGATCACGATCGCCTGGGGGCGACGATTATTTCGCGCCCGGCACGGACAATCGTCAGCAAATGAGGCAGGCGATGTGAGGATTATGGCCATCCCCGTCAATCCTTTCGGATTGCCGATTGCTGACTCTCGCATCGTGTGTTAAACCGTACCTAGCGGGTTGGCGAAGACCCGCGGCGGCCGGCACGGCTGGATCCCCTGTTCGGGCGCGGAAAACATCGGGAGTGCTGCGACATGGTGACCTGTCCATTCTGCGTTCATCCGAACGAAGAAGGAACCCGCTATTGCGTTCAGTGCAAAACTGACCTGCTATCCGCGGGTACAGCAAAGCCCGGCGGCAGCCCGTTCGGACAACTGCCGTTGTTGTCCGCTGTCGTGGCTGATGCCGTCTCGGACGTGCCGACGCTGCAGTTGAAACAAGTGCCGCTGGTGGAAAATCTGCGGAACCAAACCGCGGCCGCGACACCGCCGTTGATTGAGCGGGAGCCCGTGCCGGAATCACCACAGACCGTTGCGGAAGCACTCACGTCGATTGGCAAGCCGCAACTGGTTGTGGTTCGCGGCCAGAAGATCGATACGAGCTATCCGCTGTATATCGGAAAAAATTACCTGGGCCGTACCGATGAGAAGCCGGTCGACATCGACCTCGAAGATCAGGAACCGGCCGACCGGATCTGGACATCGCGGCAGCACGCGGTTGTCTCGCTCGAAAACGGGGTCCTGACGATTGAGGACCTGAACAGCCTGAACGGCACATTCGTCAACCGTACGCGAGTTCATCCGGGCCAGGTGCGCACGTTGCAGGCGGATGACACTGTCATTGTCGGAACCATCCATCTGCGGGTGGTGCTTGGTTGATCGGTGAGCCCGCCATTTCGGAACCGCATGAACGAGTTGACCTCCGCTACCGGAAATGATGAATCGCCCCGCCAGGGTCAGTCGTCCAGGGTACACCCTCCGGCCGGCGGGACGATGATTGCCAATCGCTATTCCATTGGTACGTTGATTCGCGACCACGGCACGCTGTGGCGCTTCCGCGCGACCGACGTCGGCAGCGGGCAAGCCACCGCCCTGCCGATCGTGTTGCTGTGCCAGCCAGTCGAACGCGATATCACCCCGCCGTCTGTCGACCCCGCCGAGATCGATCTGGGAATCCTTCCCGCGACGGAAGACCCCGAGTCACTGCTGGCGGACACCAAGATTGATATTCCGCCCCTCTGGCCCAGCATCCGGTGGGAGAAGCGGGTCCTCGCCCGCTCGCCGCACCTTTCGTTGCCGCGTGTGCACGATCACTTCTTTGAAGGCGGCTATGAGTTCCTGATCGAGGAACTGCCGGTCGGCAGCCCGCTCTGGGATGCGTGGGACGAAAAGCCCGTTCAGTGGTCGCGCCGCTTCCAATGGTTGAGCGAACTGGTGGAAGCCTTGCGGCAACTTCATTCCGCCGGCGCGATGCTGGCGAAACTCACCCCCGACATGGTGATTGTGACCGCGGCATCGCAGGCGACCCTGTGCGACCTGGCCGATCTGATCCCGTTGCCGTCACCCGGCGACGCGCTCACTCATCCTGACTTCAGCACCGCGCCGGAACTGATTGATCGTCCCTACGATTCAGATGCACGCGCGAACCTGTACTCGTTTGGTGCGATGCTCGAGGCGCTGCTCTTCGGCAGGGAACTCAGCGAACTCGACTTCAAGTCGCCGGGTGTTCCCCGCCCGTACGCCGAGCGCGACCCGGACTGCCATCCGATCATCGCCCGGTTGCTCTCCCGCACCTTCACGCACGACGTGCATCGCCGGTTTCCCAGCAACGACCAGTTTGAATTCGATCCGACCGGCTTCCGCGAACTGCACGAGAACCTGCTGACTGGCGGGCGCGCCCTCGACCGCGTTCGCCTTGATGTGGCATCGTGGTCGAACACCGGTCTGGTGCGATCGGGCAATGAAGATGCCGTGGCGGTCATGCACAGCAGCGAGTCGCG
>JBBQII010000587.1:0-3257 GCA_038324795.1 Gemmatales bacterium | reverse complement strand
GGGCTGGTGTTCGTGATGGTCATGCCCGCAATGAAACTCCATTTCGCCCTGGAAGTGGCATTCCCGCAATATCGCACGCAGCAGGGTCGTCTTGCCGGACCCGTTCAGGCCGATCAGCGCGGTGATCTTGCCGCGTTCGATCCCGGCATTGACGCCGTCAAGGACCCGACGACCGCCCAACGTGACGGCCACATTGCGAAGATTCAGCAGTGTGCTCATCGAAGTACCCGGGCCAGGTTCTCGAGGTTCTTCCGCATCCGCAGCTCGTAGAACTCCGGCGTCAGCTCGGCCGGGTCGGCCGTTTCCAGTGTGTCGATCTCCACGAATTCAGCATCGATGCCCGCATCGCGCAGTTCCTTCAGGATAGTGCCGGCCGCCGTGTTGCGGGAGAACTGCGGTTCGACGGCAATGACGCGTATACCCTTCTCCTTGCAGAACTCGATGATCTTTTTCATGCGCGAGCCGGACGGGTCGACGCCCGGTTCAGGCTGGATGAAATCCGCGATCTGGATGCCGAAATTGTCGCCGAAGTAGCGAAGCGAGTCATGGAACGTGATGATCCGCCGTTCCTTCTTGTCCTTCAGCAGGTTAATGCCGTCGGTTTCGAGTTGTTTGAGTTTCTCAAGGTAGGCGCTGGTGCGCGCATCGTACCCGGCCGCATGCGCAGGGTCGGCCCGCTTGAGTTCATCACGAATGCTTTCTACCATCAGTCCGGCAAGTTTCGGGCTCAGCCAGACGTGCGGATCATCGCCGTGATCGTGTACTTCACCCGGTTCGTGATGGGCATGGTGGCAGGCACCCTCGAAGCGGTCGTCCTTCGGGACGCGATCGCCGATGGCCACTGGATTCAGCGCCGAGTTGCCTGCGGACTTGCGCAGTCGGATGGCCAGCTCATTATCGATTCCCAAGCCATTGATCAGGAGTACGTCAGCAGTCCTGGCGAGTTTCAAATGCTCGTCCGTCGGGTCGCCATGGTCGTGTGGCCCCTTGGAGGTGAGCATTGTTTTGACAGTCCCGTCGTTCCCTACTACGTTCTGCGCGAAGCTGCTCACGGGCGCGAAGCTCGTCAGCACCTTCGGTCCCGGCTTGTCGGGCCAAACCGTTTCGGGCTTCCGTTCGCAGCCGTTCAGCAGGACGAGCGTGGCGCAGCACAGCAGGTGGATTGTGTATCGCATGGTGACACCCCGGGAGTGAGGAACGTCTGAGGAAATACTTTGTAAAACCGATAATGCAATCATAACGTGCTGCGCGAAGCCCGACAAGTGCTTCGGCAAGATCGCGTGGTGCGTTAGCGTTGGCTTCACACCTTGGGCGGAGCGACGTTCAACTCTTCCGCCATCTTCACCAGCAGGCTCCATGTACCGTCGGAGATGGGAATGCCACTCGCCTGTCGCGTCTTCTTCGAGTTGCGTTCCGGGTCGCCCGGCAGCGTGATCGACTGAACTCCCGGGGCCGTCGGCGTCGAGCGTACGAAGTTTGACAGCGTTCCTGCTTCCTTCAGGAAATGCTCCTGCCCGCCGAAGAACTGCGGGTCGAATAGCGTGAACACCACGGTATTGGCATGTCCGGGCATCGGTGCTTCCTTGCGACTGCACTCGCCGCCCGACAGCCCCCCGGCCCAAACATCCAGCAGCAACCCCAACCCGAAACCCTTGTACGCCTGCGGACCGCCGAACGGCAGGATCGTGCCGCGCGGTTCCGTATACAGCGTGGCCGGGTTCGTTGTCGGTTTGCCTTCGTGATCGATCACCCAGCCGTCGGGAACCGGGTCGCCCTTTTGAAAGTAGACGCGGACCTTACCTTCCGCGACTGAGCTGGTGCCAATGTCGAGTACCAGCGGTTGATCGGGCGTCGGTGCCCCCAAACACAGCGGATTCGTGCTGATCCGGCCTTCGGTACCGCCTGGCGGGGCCACGCGTTTCCCGCAGCCGTGCGAGTTCACGGTAGCCATGAACGCCAGCCCATGGGCGGCAGCCCACTCCGCGTATTCGCCCAGGCGGCCGATGTGCCCGCATTGCTTCATCGTTCCCGCGGCCACGCCCAGCGCCTTCACCTTCGGCAGAAGGATATCCAGCAGGCGGTACGCCTGTACCTGGCCCAGTCCCCAGTTGGCGTCGCCGGCGAACATGGCCGGGGTCTCATTCATCTTGGTCAGCGGTACGCCGATTTTCAGTTTGCCATCGCGCACGAAGCCGATGTACTGCGGCACGCGCATCACGCCGTGCGAATCGTGCCCGCACAGGTTGGCATCGACGAGGCTGTGACTGACCGTGGCCGCTTCATCAGCCGGTACGCCCGCGTTGGTGAAGAGGTTCCGGGAAAAAGTCTCGAGAGTATCGGCTTGCAGTGTTGGCATTGCGCCCTCGTCGGTTATCATGATCCCGACCGAACACATCTTCTCGTCGGGGGAGTCACCGCGATGTTCTATCACATCGAAACTGAAGAGCGCGGCGCCGGCGGCAAATCGGGCACGGTTTACACGCTGCGCCACAACGACGGCAGCCAGGCCGAGGTATGGCCTGCGAATGGCTTCAATTGCCTGCGCTGGCGGATCGTGGTCGATGGACACCTGCGCGACCTGCTTTACACCGCGCCCGACTGGGAATCCAACCCGGTCCCGACCCGAAGCGGTATCCCCGTGTTGTTCCCGTTCCCCAACCGGATTCGCGATGGCCGATACAGCTTCGGCTGGAAAGATTACCAGCTTCCGCTCAACGACTCGGTGAAGCAGAACGCCATCCATGGCTACGCGCCGCGCCACGCCTGGCAGGTGTTCGGTTACGGTTCCGACCAGGACTCCGCCTGGATTCACGGCGACTTCCATGCCTCGGTTGACGCACCCGAAACTGTAGAGTTCTGGCCCGCGGATTATCGCCTTTCGCTGATCTACCGATTGACCGAAAACTCGCTGCGGCTTGAATCGCGTGTCCGCAATCTCGGCTCCACCCCCCTGCCCTTCGGGCTGGGTTTTCACCCGTACTTTCGGTTCCCCTGTGCGGATGAATCGGTCGCACACTATCGCCTGCACGCCCCCGCCCGTTCGATCTGGGAATGCGTCGACAGCCTTCCGACCGGCGAACGGCAGTCCGTGGCCGATGCGATCAATTGGAACACGCCCCGACCGATCAATTCGACGCAACTGGATACTCTTTACACTGATCTGGGCGCCATCACGGAACGCCCCGACGGCATGTTGCTTCGCGCCGAGCTGACACACGAGACACTGCCCGGTGCGCTGCAGGTCTGGACCAACGGGG
>JBBQII010000586.1:0-3272 GCA_038324795.1 Gemmatales bacterium | reverse complement strand
CAAGGAAGCGTACGATACCAACCCGAACCTGACGAACCTGCTGCTCGATCCGTACTTCACGGACGCGATCGACAAGGCTCAGACCGGCTGGCGCGACGCGATCGCCACGGCCGTACGGGCGGGAATTCCGGTGCCGGCGTTCAGTACAGCTCTCGCGTTCTACGACGGTTACCGCACAGCCCGGCTGCCAGCCAACCTGCTGCAGGCCCAGCGCGACTACTTCGGTGCCCACACGTACGAACGGACCGATTCGCCGCGCGGCGAGTTCCACCACACCAACTGGACAGGCCGCGGCGGCGACGTTGCCAGCAGCACGTACAACGTGTGATTCAACCCGTGAAGCCGCGAAGCGGAGCGCTTTTGCCAGCGCTCCGCTTCGCGTCGCGGCTTCGCGGGTCGTGCTTCTTCACGGTTTCCTCTTCATTTCTTCCCCACTTCTTTCTTATCATACGTCTATCCTCTCCTGTGTGCTGATCGATGCGCCCCGACCATTTTCCAGCGAGAAGCTGCCATGCGACGCAGTCGAGGGGCCTTTACGTTAATTGAACTTCTAGTCGTCATCGCGATCATCGCGGTGCTGATCGGCCTGCTGCTGCCGGCGGTGCAGGCGGTGCGTTCGGCCGCGGCCAAGACCGCGTGTTCGAGCAATTTGCGGCAGATTGGTTTGGCGACGGTGAATTACGAGAGCCAGAACGGCAGTTTCCCGCCTTCAAGCATCAACAGCCCGGGTAGTACGCAATGGGGCGGCTTGCAGATGTTTCTGACCACCTCGGCGACACCGCCCGGTTCAAGCAGCGGTGATTTTGCCCGCGGCAGCGTGTTCATCGCCATCGCACCGTACATCGAACAGCAAAACGTGCTGAACAACTATAACCCCCGTGAACATTGGAACGCAGCGGTTAACCAATCGGCGGCGAGCAAGCGGATCAAATTGCTGGAATGTCCTTCCGTTGCCTTCAATCACAAGTACACCAACACGCCCAGCGGATGGACGATTGCGGATTTGCCGACCACCTCCGACTATGCGGTCGTCTCCAGCGTCGATGATTCAGTGTTCGGCACAACCAAGGGAACGAACTTGGCCAACCCAGGCAACGACGGTCAACGCGCCATACTGTCTGCCAACATCTTCACCACTGTTGGACTCGTTGTCGACGGACTGTCGAATACTATCATGTTCGCGGAATGCGCCGGCCGACCTGACAACTGGGAGAACGGCAAGATTTCAGTTACGACACCGAGTACAGGTAACGGCGCCTGGTCGGCTCCCGGAAACGAAATCAAGATCGATGGCGCTACCCCGGACGGCACATCAGGCTCCGGTGCCACCGCCACGTGCCCGCTGAACTGCCGCAATAACGGCGAGATTTACAGCTTCCACCCGGGCGGCGCGTTCGTCGTCATGGGGGATGGCTCGGTGAAGTTTCTGCGGAAGTCGATTTCGCTGCGGTCTCTCGTCATCATGGCCACCCGCTCAGGTGGTGAAGTCAACGAGGATTGAGCGCCCCCGGTTTGCCCCAATACCGCTCAATTTTGGGCGATGCCATACATACCCGGTTAAAGGCAGGCACGCAGTTGTTCATTTTGACCACAGATCTCACGGAGAACACGGATAAAACCGGATGGATCAAACTCGATCAACGAAGCCGGGCATGCACTTCTCGGGTCTTATCAGTGTAGTCGGTGTCATCCGTGGTTAAATTCTTCCACTAATGTCGAGCGGTATTGCGGTTAGCCGCGACGCGCAGCGGAGCGCGTCGCGGCTGACCGCAGTGGAGCGAGTCACTTCTTCAGCCGGTCCCGGAATACGTCGCTCATCAGGTTATCGACCGGGCAGAACTGGTCGGTGAGGATCAGCGGTTGGCGTTTGCGTAGCAGGGCTTCCATCTCGTCGCTGTCGAGGATGCGCGTCCAGCCGTCCTTGCACCAGAAATCAACACCTTCACGAATCGCTTCAAATTCTCCCGGCCTCTGTGACAGCAGCGCCCGCAGCGGCACGGTCAACTCGCGGCGGTGCTTCAGGGCCTGCTCTTCGATCAATTTCGCATCGATCGGTTCATCCGAGCCGTACAGAATGTAGACGCCACGCGCCTTGATGATCTCCCCGTCGCGCTCCCGGAACGGGCTCGAACCCAGTACGTAAACGTACTTGAACGTCTGCCGCATGGTGTCCGCGGCGGCCCGCCACAACTTCCCGTCTTCGAGTGAATCGATCAGCGTCAGCAAGTAGACGCCGCCGGGGGCAAGGGTCGCCTTTACGGCATCGTTGTATTCCTTCGTCATCAGGTGATACGGCACCGACAGATCATTGACGGCATCCTGCACCACCAGATCGTAGTGCCCCTTCGCGGCCTGCTCGCTGACGAACTGTCGGCCATCCATATGGATCGAGCGGATCGCCTTCAGCCCCTTCTCCGCACGTTCTTCAGGCCCGGCCAATCCCAGCTTGTCGTAGGCGATCTGCGTCACGCCCGGGTCGATCTCGACCACATCCACGTGCACTTCGGGCATCGTATGCTGCACGAAGCGCGGGAAGGTGTACCCGCCGCCGCCGATCACCAGTATGTTGGTCGGCTTGTCCAACGCCCGATTGCGAAGGTACGGCACGGTCAGCAGTTCACCCTGAACGTACTCGTGCTTGTAGCCCAGCCAGGTCGGGTCTTCGAGATCGACGTACGAATGCACCAGCATATCGAGCACCATCTTGACGCGATGACGATCGTCCTCGACGTAATAGCCGGTGGCGATCGCATAGTAACGCGTTTCAAGGTCGTAACGATTCGAACCGTAGTTGATGATGAACAAACCGCAGATGGACGCTCCGCAGAGGATGCTGGCCGCGTACAGGCTGGCGTTCTGCCGCCAGAGCTGCCCCACGAAGAATGCCAGCATCGTCAGCACGAATGCCAGAACCAGAACCACGCGAAATGTGCCGATCGACGCGATCAGGAAGTAGCCGGCCGCGAACGTGCCGACGATTGCCCCAACCGTCGACCAGGCATAGATGCTGCCGGCCACGCGCCCGGCACTGGCCGTATCGCGAACGCTTAGCCGGATCACCTGCGGCGAGATCGCCCCGAGCAGCAGCATCGGCAGGAAGAACAGACCGAACGTCCAGATCAGCACCTTCTGCACGATCAGCTTCTCGCCCATCATGAAGTTGAAATTCGTGCACATTGCGATCAGCGGCAGGATCGACAGCGTCATCAGCCCCGCCAGCAACAGGGTGCCCGAAAGCGCTCCGCTGCGGGTCGTGCGCTCGCTGGAACGCG
>JBBQII010000585.1:0-3273 GCA_038324795.1 Gemmatales bacterium | reverse complement strand
GATAATCCAATCTCGCAGAAATTTCCGATGCATAGTTCAAGTTCCATCTTACATGGAGCGGATAGCGGCATCGCGTGCCGCTGCTCAGGAGGTCTTGGTCTCGGGAGAGGCGGCCGACTGTTCCTCGGCGACCACCTGCGTGATACTGCTCTTCAGCACCCGAATGCGTGAATTGCTCGTCTCATCAACACGCAGCACCACTTCGGTTTCGTTCACGGTGACGACGACGCCGATAATCCCGGCCGAGGTGATCACTTTGTCATTCTTCTTCAACTTGGTCAGCCGTTCCGTCTGCTCACGACGCTGCCTGGCGCTCGACCGTGACATCATGACGAACATGACAACCACGATCGCCAGCATGGGCAGCATCGGTCCGCGAAAGAACGCGAACGGATCGCCCGCAGCCTGTTCACCTTCGGCCAGCAGCAGCGGCAGCCAACTCATGCGTCTCCCCGGCAGTGACATTCGGATCAGGAAGAGAACAGTCTAGCGGTTCAATCGGGCGCGGCAATGCGAACTGACCAGGCTGCTTCGCACTGCAACTTGTGCTCCGCGAAGCGGCCGGCGGCGATCGCGTCGCGTGCCCCCTGCATCAATCGCAGGTAGTAACAGATGTTGTGCAGCGACAGCAGCGTCGGCCCCAGCATCTCGTCCGCGTGGAACAGATGATGCAGATAGGCCCGGCTGAACTGCGTGCACGCCAGGCACGGGCAACCGGACTCAAGCGGTGCGTAATCTCGCCGGTGTTTTGCGTTTCGCATTCGCAGGGGGCCGCTCGCAGTGAACGCCAGGGCATTGCGGCCGTTGCGTGTCGGCATCACGCAATCGAACATGTCGATCCCCGCGGCGACGCCAGCGAGCAGGTCGATCGGCCGGCCGACGCCCATCAGATAGCGCGGCTTTTCGTTGGGGAGACAGGCCGCGCAGGCTGGCAACGCCGCGTGCATTGCCTCCGGTGATTCGCCGACACTGAATCCACCCAGCGCGTAACCCGGAAAGTCCATCGCGGCCAGCTCAACCGCACATTCCGCGCGAAGAGCCAGATCAGTGCCGCCTTGCACGATCGCGAACTGCGCCTGGTCGGCACGCGTGTGCGCCCGCTTGCAGCGGTCTGCCCACAGGATCGATCGCCGCACGGCGCGGCGCAGAACCTCCGGCGGGGCATCGCCCGGGGGGCATTCGTCAAGCACCATGGCGATGTCGGAACCCAGATTCTCCTGGATCTTCACCGCTTTCTCAGGCGTGAGTTCCAGCAGACGGCCATCAATGTGGGAGCGGAAGAAGGCCCCTTCATCGGTGAGCTTGCGAACCTCCGCCAGACTGAAGACCTGGAAGCCACCTGAATCAGTCAGGATCGGCCGGTCCCAGCCCATGAAGCGATGCAGTCCGCCCGCCTCGGCGATGATTTCGTCGCCCGGCCGCAGCGTGAGATGATAGGTGTTGCTCAGCAGAATTTGCGTGTTGACCGAGCGCAATTGGTCGGGAGTCACGCCCTTGACCGTTGCCTGGGTGCCGACGGGCATAAAGACGGGCGTCTGGATTTCGCCGTGCTTCGTCCGCAGCAAGCCGCATCGAGCGGCACCGTCGATACTGGTAATCGAAAACGTGATTGCCATGAAGAGGTTGCAGATTGACAGACAGGACGCGAAGCCTGTCTGCCAATCTGCAATTGCCTTTTAGTCGCCCCGTAGTTTCAGGCCCATCTGAGTCAGCTTGTCGCGCACTTCGTTCAGCGACGTCATGCCGAAGTTCTTCGCTTCCAGCAGTTCGTCGGCAGTGCGGCTCAGCAGTTCGCCGATGGTGGCGATGTTCAGGCGGTTCATGCACTTGCGGGCACGAACCGACAGGTTCATGTCGGCCACCGGCTTGTTCAGCACTGCCTGCTCTTCGGGCGACAATGTCTGCTGCGGGCGGTAACGCATCTCGTATTGGGTGCCCTGCTCCAGCGACTGGCCGATGCGCAGAGACTTCGCCGTCAAAATCTGCTTGATTTCCTCAAGCGAGGTCTCACCGAAGTTCTTGCTGGCCAGCAGGCTCGCTTCGGTCACGCGCGTCAAGTCGCCCAGCGTGCGGATGCCCATCTTCTTCAGGCAGTTCCGGCTGCGAACCGACAGTTCAAAATCGGTGACCGGCACTTCCAACACCTGTTTGAAGGCGTTGGTCATCAGCTCGTCTTCGGGGCTGTAGTACATCGTCACCGAGGCATGCGCGTCCTTGTGGAACAGCTTGGCACGCTCGTCGTTCGGGTCGGCCTTCAGCAGCTTGCCGAAGCACTCGACAGCCCGGTCGAACTTCTCGTTGTCTTCGTAAAGCACGCCCAGGTTGTTCAGCACACCTTTGTGCACCGGCGGGTACTTCAGGCAGCGCTCGTAGTAGCCGATCGCGTCGTCGTCGTTGCCGGCAAGATCGTTGAAGTAGCCGAGTTGGAACAACGCTCCCGTATGCCCGGGGTCAAGCTCCACGGCCCGCTCCAGCGACTTGATCGCCTTGACGCGGTCGCCCTCGGCCATCAGTACGCCGGCCTTCTGATAGTGAAACTCGGAGCTGAAGCCGCTCTGTTCTTCGAGTTTCGACAGAATCTGGTTCGCCTGGGCAATGTCGCCCTTCTGGCGGCAGATGCCGGCCCGCTGCAGTTGGACCTGCGGTGCTGCGTACCCGGCCTTCTCGGCCTTGTCGAAGGCCTTCTGCGCTTCATCATACTGATGGCGGTTCACCAGCGCCCGGCCTAGGAAGAAGTAGCCCAACGGCGCTTCGACCTGCTTGAGGTGGTCGACGGCGAACACCATGTAGCCCAGGAAGTAGTTGGTAATGCCGAGTTTCAGGTGCAGCTTCTTGCCGAGGGCGGGCGGTGCGGTCTCGAGCTTCTTGCGCAGCGCATCGTTCACTTCGCGCAGCGTCCGGAACTGGTTGCCACCCTGGGCCAACCCTTCGCGAAGTTTCTGCACCGTCCCCGCGTCGCAATCTTCCCGCTCCACCAGCAGTTGCTTCAGGTCGATCACTGCATCCACGTGCGGCTTCTCCAACGACAATAAAAGTGCGGCCGACAGATTCGTCGAAAAAGTGAGTATATGTCTTGACAGGTAGTTTCGGCAAGATGTGCGGCTCAAGCACCGACGAGAGGTTGCTGAACCCCCGGCGTCCGGCAACCCTCTCGTGGGTCCGTACCGCGTTATTCCGCCAGCAGTTCGCCGATGCGGCGTTCGATCTGCGGCAGGTTGATTTCGTTGCCGTTGTAGCGGTTGATCAGTTGGCCTTCGCGATTGAACAAGAACA
>JBBQII010000584.1:0-3284 GCA_038324795.1 Gemmatales bacterium | reverse complement strand
TAGCCGCGGTACTCGAGCCGGCGCAGGCCGTTGATGAGGATCGGTTCCGCTTCGCGCTTGCCGACGTAGCCGACGATTCCGCACATCCGGTTGCTCCTTCCGCATTCGCAGTCCTTGGTCGCGAGAGTATAGTTGAAACGGGTTTGGCTGAGAACAGCAGATGACCGCGACGGTGAAACATCCGTGAAAGTGTCGTCCCGATGCGTTGAACCACATATTCTTCCAGTGCCCCCGTCGTACGAGGTTGAATCGAGATGGCGTTGCGTATCCGTTCGCTGGAAGAGGCCGACTTCGCCAAAGGTTTCCTCGAAGCGTTGGGCAGCCTGTCTGATGTGGGCCTCAGTCCCGCGGAGGCGGCCGACATCTGGCGGCAGCGTACCGCGGCAGGCATTCACTCGATTGTTGCCGAGGTCGATGGCCGCGTGGTCGGCACCGCCAGTCTCATCGTTGAGAAGAAGTACATCCATCGCGGTGGTCTCGTCGGGCATATCGAAGATGTGGCCGTGAATGCCGACCACTGGCGGAAGGGAATCGGCACAGCACTGGTGGACCAGCTCACGCGCCTTGCGGAGTCACTGAACTGCTACAAGGTGATTCTGAACTGCCTGGATCACCTGGTGCCGTTCTACACGCGGCTGGGGTACAAACGGCACGACAGCGGGTTGCGCTGCAATCTGCCGCGGGGGGAGACGGTCTAACGTCGCTTCAAGTCAGTGTCTTCTCCGGTCACCCACCCACACACCCACCCACCCACACACTTACCTTTGCATCGTCTCACGGAGGCCGGTCTGCAATGCAACGAATGCAATGCAACGCAACGCTGCAATGAATCCCGAAGGCGTGAGCAACTTCGGTTGCGTTCAACTCGGAGGGAATAAACGAATCGGCGGGAGCTTGCCAAAATGGCAGTCTGGCAGATTTCGATGCGAAACGGCTGTCCTCCGGCAAAATCTCAAACACAACATGGGCGATAATTTACGGCAATCTGTCACCGAGACAAAGCGATCGGCACTAAACTTGCTTTCTATGGCGGCAACGACTCAATAACACGTCCTATAAGTCTCAATAACATCGCCACGACCGTACCGGTTCGCCCTTCGGGGAATCGGGCCAAGCCGGGCGAAGGAAAGGCAGACATACATAATGGCGAAAGAGAAAATCATCGGCATCGACCTGGGCACGACCAACTCGGTCGTCGCGGTCATGGAAGATACAGGCGAAGTCAAAGTCATCCCGAATCAGGAAGGCAACCGCCTCACGCCGTCGATCGTCGCGTTCACCGACAAGGGTGATCGACTGGTCGGCGACCCGGCCAAGCGGCAGGCGATCACCAACCCGCGGCGTACAGTCTACTCGATCAAGCGCTTCATGGGTCGTCGGCACCGCGAAGTGGATCAGGAAGAGAAACTGGTTCCGTACAAGGTGGTCGGCGGGCCCGAAGAGCTGGTAAAGGTCGATATCGACGGCAAGCCGTTCACGCCGCCCGAAATCTCGGCCATGATCCTGCGCAAGCTGAAGGAATCGGCCGAAGCGTACCTGGGCCACACCTGCCGTAAGGCGGTCATCACTGTCCCGGCGTACTTCAATGACGCGCAACGGCAGGCGACCATTGATGCCGCGTCCGTGGCCGGCTTCGACATCGAATGGGAGATCGAAGACCCCAAGACGCAGAAAAAGACCAAGCAGCGCATGCGCATCATCAACGAGCCGACCGCGGCCTCGCTGGCGTATGCCTTCGACAAGAAGAAGAACCAGAAGATCGCAGTCTTCGATCTCGGCGGCGGCACCTTCGACGTGTCGGTGCTGTCGGTCGACGATGAAGGCACGTTCCAGGTAAAGTCGACCAACGGCGACACGCACTTGGGCGGCGACAACTTCGATGATGTCCTCATTGACTGGCTGGCCGACGAGTTCAAGAAAGAGAACGGCGTCGACCTTCGCAAGGACCAGATGGCCCTGCAGCGGTTGAAGGAAGCGGGCGAGCGCGCCAAGAAGGATCTGTCGCAGGCGGCGAACACGGACATCAACCTGCCGTTCATCACGGCGATCGACGGTGTGCCCAAGCACATCATGCTGTCGCTGTCGCGCACCAAGTTCGAGCAGTTGGTCGATCACCTGGTCGAACGCTGCAAGAAGCCGGTGCTGCAGGCCCTTACTGACGCCGGAATGAAGCCGAACCAGATCGACGAGATCGTGATGGTCGGCGGCATGACGCGCATGCCGCGCATCCAGCAACTGGTGAAGGAAGTCTTCGGCAAGGAAGGCCACCGCGGCGTAAACCCGGATGAAGTCGTGGCCATCGGTGCAGCCATCCAGGGGGCGCAGTTGCTGCTCGGCAGCCAGTCGTCCATCCTGCTGCTGGACGTGACGCCGCTGTCGCTGGGCATCGAAACCATGGGCGGCGTGATGAGCGTGCTCATCCCGCGCAACACGACGATTCCCAAGCGGGCCAGCCAGACCTACACCACGGCCTCGGACAACCAGCCCGGTGTCGAAGTGCAGGTCTACCAGGGCGAACGGCCGATGGCCCCGGACAACAAGAAGATCGGCGAGTTCCACCTCGACGGCCTGCCGCCGGCCCCGCGCGGCACTCCGCAGATCGAAGTGACCTTCGATCTCGACGCGAACGGCGTGCTCAACGTCTCTGCCAAGGACATGGGTTCGAGCAAGGAGCACAAGATCCGCATCGAGAACTCGAACGGCATGAGTTCCGAAGAGATCGAGAAGATGAAGCGCGATGCCGAGTCCCACGCGGACGAGGACAAGCTGAAGCGCGAACTGGCCGATGCCCGTGTCAAGGGCGAAGGTTTGATCGCACAGATCGAACGCAGCTTCAAGGACCTGGGCGACAAGGTGACCGAGGCCGACAAGGCCCCGATCAATGCCGCCATGGCCAAGGTGAAGTCGGCCGTCGCCGGCACCGACGTGGCAGCCATCAACAGCGCCATGGGCGAACTCGAACAGGCGTCGCAGGCGATGGCCAAGCACGTCTACGAGAAAGCCGGTGCCGCAGGTGCCAACCCCGGCACGGGCGAATCGACTCCACCGCCAACGGGCGGTGCCAAAGGCGGCGACGATGTGATCGATGCCGAGTTTGAAGTGAAGTAACTGTCTTCAGGCGAGCAGGGGGCGTCAGCCCCCTGTTTGCGTTTGCAGGCTGTCAAAGGTCAGCAGACAGCACGTCTGCGATCATTCGATAGTACTTGCCGTCTTCTTCTCCGCAAATCGCGAACCCGTAAGACTGATAAATCTCGATGCCTTTCAAATTTCCATACTGAACATGC
>JBBQII010000583.1:0-3294 GCA_038324795.1 Gemmatales bacterium | reverse complement strand
GAATGGCATCGCCGAGGCGTTCGAGCCGTTCAATGTGTTTGATCGAAGTCAATGCAGCCTCGGTCGTTGCATCGGGATTGCCGAACCGCTTGCGACCTTGGCGGAGAAGCAATGAAATCTGTCCCTTCATTTGGCCTTCGTCGATCGCGTCGTCGAACGCTGTTGATTCTTTCATCAGTCCCACTCCTCGATAGATCAACGTCAGGTCTTCCTTCGGCACACGCAGGCCAGTCAAAATGTAGGCGGCTGTCATGAGCCGGGCAGCGTCGGCATGGCCCGCTTCGTTGTCGAGACGACGACTGATTTCCTGAACAACTTCCTTCAAGGCATCCGGCAACGGTTGCCCATCCGGCATGCGGCACAAGGTTGCCAGCGGCAGTGCGGCGATCCCGGCTTGAAGAAAGTCATCAACTGGCTCCTGCCATAGCCTCACGACACCATACTCGAATTGTAATCGACGTCCTGGTCTTCCATACGCCAATTCTCCAGTCAAACGAGACGCATCGGCTTTCTGTCGCAACAACACAATGATCGTTTCGACGGGAACACGATAGCGGGAGTTGATCAGGCCGTTATATGCGTGTACGCGTTCGACCAGCCCCGCATCTAGTCTCGTCTGGAAGTTCAGGTCGACGATCATCTGCACCGGTTGCCCGTAGCCGATGGCGACATCCGTCGCTGCCGAGATGGTCGACAGGTCGACGTTGATCGCAACCGCCGGGAGAAGGTCCGGCAGGTCGAAAACACCCGCGAAATCACCTGGTCGTTCGGCAACGATGTCTTTGAGCGTGGCGTCAAAACGGTGCGACATGGTTGATGTCCCGAAGCACAAGGCACTTCCCATTACCGCCATCCATTATGTGCAGATGACGGTTGCGCAGGCCGATTCACATGATCATCGTGTCCTGCTGGCTGTGCAGATGGCCGTCCTTGAGATTGCGGAGGCGTTCGAGGGCGGGCTTGATGCTGCCGTTCCCGTCGATCAGGCCGGCGTTCGGAAATCGGTGCGGCAGCTTGTCGGTGAAGTGGTCCCAGGTTGCCGACTTGACGAAGCCTTTCGACAGAGCCAATGAGGAATAGATGCCTGCCCAGTCCGCCTGGGCGTTCGGGGAGAAACCGCGATACCAGCCGGCTCCGCCGATCTCGATCGCCGGGTCGGCCAGAGGGTCGGCCGCATCGTTTGACGGATAACTCATTGACACTTGCAGCGGACAGCCGAGCATCGAGAACATGTCAAGCAGTCGGCCCGACTCGAGCGGGTCGCGGCAGAAGCTGCCGCGCGGCGTAACGCCCATGTGCCATTCCAGTTCCAGCCCTGCCAACGGCAGTCCCGCCCGCAGCAGCGTGTCGGCAAAGACAAACGCGGAGTAATTGAAGTAGTCGCCCGCCTTGTACTCGCTCCACGGCTGCGCGAGGCCGATGACAACTTCGAGTGTCGGGTCGATGTTCCAGACCGCCTCGGCCAGGCGTGCTGTCAGCCGGATCAGGTCGTCTTCGCTCAGCCCCATCGTCAGGGAGCAGTTGCTGCCGCTGCAGATCACCCAGCGACGGATGCGGTTGCGGTAGCGGTTGATGGCCGTTTCGAGATAGTCGCACATGAAGCTGGCAATGCTCGGCAGGTCGCCGTCCCAGGCACGCAACCAGTCGGGGATGCCGTGCCTGGAGAAGTCGATAACAGGGCCGGCAGTCACGTTCATCTGCTGTTCCTGGGCCCACTCAAGCACGCGGTCGGTCGCGTCCCAGTTGTAGTTGGTCTCGACTGGTTCCACATCGCGCCAGGTCATTGGCAATGTTGCCGTATTGAACGAATGGCGGAAGATCCCGTCCAGCGGCACGGCCGGCACTTCGCACAAGCGGCAGGCCAGCAGCGAATCGACACGTTCCTTCGTTTCCCGGCGATGCGCGAACAGTTGTTCGGCATGCAGGGTGACCATCGCCTCAGCAGCCTGATAAGCCAGTGTCATTGCCCGGGTAGCCAGTTTTTCGGATTCGGCTGGATTGACTTCCAGTACGGCGGAGCCGAAGGCATGGGTCGCTTCCCGAATGCCCAGTTCGATCTCTGGCCGCAGGGGCAACCCGGCATGCTTCCATTCCGCGGCCTGGCTGCGGACCTGGTTGACTTTGCCGCGGGCCAGCTCGACGTACAGGCGGTACGGGGCTTCGCGTTCCATCAGAGTCGACGTGCTGCCGAACACCCGGCCGATGCCGGGCACATCGCTGGCGGCCATCAGCCAGCTGCTTTCATCCTTGTCATCGCGGCGGACGGTAAGCATCGACCCGTTCAAGATGGTTCGCGTCGGCACGGGGCTGTGATCGTAGTCGCCGGCAAGGTAGACGCGCCGCAGTCGCTCGGCCTCATCGGCCGACAGATTGCCCGGTACCTGAAAGTGCATGACGCCCATGGGTCCGCCATCGGATCGACGGGGTACGCGTACGCCGCTGTTCGACGTGCAAATCGCGGCCGTACTCCCCGTTGAGAATTACCTAGCATTCTACCGAATGCCCGGTGGGCAGAAAGGGAGCATTCCCGCCTTTCAAATGAAATGGGTTCGGCAAGAAGTTACAGCGCTGCCGGTTTTGCGGAATGCACCGCCCGTTCACAACGCCGTGATCGTGATGCCGTGCCGGTCCGCCGCGGCGATCGTCGCCTCCTCGTCGAGCAGGATCGTCTTGCCCGCTTCGATCGCCAGTACTCGGCCGCCGACTTTGCTCATCGTTTCAATCGTCGAGACACCGATGGCGGGGACATCGAAACGCATGTCCTGCTGCGGCTTGGCGACCTTCACGACCACGAATCCGCCCGATTGGCACAGTTCGCCGGCCCGCTGAATCGCGCGGTCGGTACCCTCGATCGCTTCCACGGCCAGCACGGCGAGATTTCGGACGATGACGCTCTGGCCAATGTCCAGCCGACCCATTTCCTTCGCCAGTTCCCACCCGTAGGCGATGTCTTTTTCTTCCGAAGCGGTCAACTTGCGTTTAGTGAGTAGTCCCGCGTTCACAAGCAGCTCCGGGCAAAGGTCCAGGGCGGACATGCAGGTCATTCCCTCTTTGGTGAACTCGTCGATGATTCCCAGCGTGATGTTGTCGTCCGCGTTGTTGCGGCGCTGGCGGAACCACCAGAAGCGGATCATGCGCAGGTCGGGCATCAGCCGCCACGGACGGTGGAAGATGTTGATCTTGAAGACCTTGCCGGCCATCGTCCACGAACGGACGCCTTCGCGCTTGAAGCAGTTGATCGGACGGCCGAGAGACGCCAGGCGCGTCCAGTAGAAACGGTGTACATGCGGCTCA
>JBBQII010000582.1:0-3298 GCA_038324795.1 Gemmatales bacterium | reverse complement strand
CCCAATCTTTCGCCGCTGCCGCCGGCCGATCGGCCTGCCGTCGGGCGTGCGCTCTCGAAGAAACCCGAAGACCGTTTTCCCTGCTGCATGGATTTCGTAAAGGCACTGTACAAGGCCGGCAGTGACGCGATCGGCGGAGGCTTCCCCGGACCGTCGATCCAGTCGCCGCCCAACCGTGCCGAGACGCCGGCGGCGGCATATTCAACCGCGGGCGCGGCATATCATCAGCGGGGCGTGGGCGGTATGCCCTACCCTCCCGCCGAGCCGCCGCCCGAGACGCCGCGGACCGAGCTGCGGAACCTCCGCAATGAGCACCATTCGTCGTAGCCCGGTGCTGAAGTCGAGAAGCAGACGCGTGAGGCCCCGCCCGAGGAAATTGGGACTGGGGCGCTGATGCCGGCCGTGGTCATCGCCATTGGCCAAGCTGGCATTGATGTCGTCCGCCGCTTCCGCCGACAGGTCGTTGAACGCTACGGCTCATTTGAACGACTAGCCCACCTCAAGCTGATGTTCCTGGATACCGATCCGGACACGCTGCATGCGGCCACGGCAACGACCGCCCCCGCCCCGGTGGCCGCCAACGAAGTGATCTCGATGCGGCTAAACCGGGCCAGCCACTACCTCAAACCGCGCCGCAACGGCCGCAGCATCATCGAAGGCTGGTTCGACCCGCAGCTGTTGTACCGCATCCCGCGCAACCCGCAGACGCTTGGATTGCGATGCCTCGGCCGGTTGGCGTTCCTCGATCATTTCCGCGCGTTCTCGGACAAGCTGCGCGAGAACCTGGAAACCTGTACGACCAGCGAGGTGCTTCAACTGTCCGATCGACTCACAAAGCTGGGCCTGCGCACCAATCGTCCGCGCGTCTACATTGTGACCGGCCTGGCGGGTGGCACCGGCAGCGGCATGTTCATCGACGTTGCCTACGCCGCCCGGTACCGGCTACAGCAGTTGGGCTACAGCGAACCCGATGTCGTCGGCCTGTTCCTGGTCCCGCAGACCGACAAGTCGGCCGCGAAGGTCGTGGCCGTCGGCAATACGTTCGCTGCGCTGAAGGAGCTGAATCACTTCAGTATCCCGGAAACAGTCTACTCCGTGACGCATGATGATCGCGATGGCCATATCAGCGATGCCGCCGCGCCGTTCACGCGCTTCATCGTCACGCCGCACGACCTGTGCGTGAAGCCGGCCGACTCGTCTCAACCGATGCCGCAGGACGCTGCCCCCGGGCGTCTGGCCGACCATCTTCGTCGGGACCTGCTGAGCCTGCTCGGCCGCACCAGCGACGACAGCCGCGCTGAGTTCCAGGAATCGAAACAGCCCGGTTCGGTGATGGCCTGCGCGGTGAATCAATCGTCGTTTGTCTGGCCCAAGCAGCAGATTCTGTCGCAGGCATCGCGATGGCTGGGCGAAGCCCTGGTCACGCGCTGGCTGAAGGCGGATGTCAGCGTGATCCGCGAACCGGTGCGTGCCTGGTTGAAGGATCGCTGGGCCGTCGAAGAACTTGGCCCCGAGCCGTTGATCGCCAAGCTGCAGCAGATTGCCGAAAAGAAAGCCGGACAGCCCCTGGAAGAGATGTTCGCGGATGAGGCGCAGCCGTACGTCCCGCGCGGCTGGTTCGCGCGCGACCCGGACCCGACACGCCTATGGCAGAGCGTGACGAAGCTGACGCAACTGGTCGGCATGCCCGACGAACGGGCGATGCAGCGGCAGATCGGCAGTCTCGAGCACACGCTGAATGAAGCGGCCGACAACATGATCCGCGACCTCTCGCCGAAGCTGACCCGGCTGCCGCGTTCACTGCTGGAGCATTCCGACTATCGCCTCGCCGGTGCGGTTGAAGCGATTCATCAACTCGAAGGCGTGCTGACGCAGTTGATCGAGCACTACGAGCCGCTGCTTAACGACATGGCCGCGAAAGCGACTGAAGGCTACTACCTGATTCACTCGTTCCTGACGGCCGAACGGGCTCGCCGTAAGCCATCCCCGGCTGAAATCGCCGAGGCGCTGAAGAACTTTCCCAAGTACCGCTGTCAGAATCTTTTGCACCGACAGGTCTGCCGGATCTACCTGAGCCTGCGCGGGCAGTTGGGCGACCTGCAGCGCGAGTTCCAATTCTGCAGGCAACGGCTCGACGAACTGATGGGCCGATTCCGCGCGATCCCCATCGAGGAAAGCCCGCTATCGGACACGACGCTGTTCCCGGCCGGCTGCGCGTCGATCGAGCAGGCAGTGAAGGTGCTTCGCGAATCGATCAAGCCGGAAGAACTGCGTTCGCTGGACAAGGGCCTGCAGCGGAACATCGAACAGTCTTACCAGGCGCTCTTCAGCGTCTGCATGAGCTCAATCAACATGCTGGGCAACCTGCAAGGCATCGTTGAAGAACAGGCCCGATCGTTCCTGTCGCAACGGCTGGGCGACAGTAACGTCGGCGAGATGTTCTTCGCCCGCTTCGGCGATGTCGATGCCGCCACGGTGGCGATCAAACAGATCCATGAACAGGCCGCGCCGCCGGTGCGCAACAGTCGGCCGATCGCGCAGGAAATCTGCGTATTGGCCTTGCCTGAAGGCGAATACCAGCAGACGTTCCAGCAGATCGCCCGTCAGGCGCTGCCCGGTAAGGTACTCGACTTCGTACCGAGTTCGGATGAAGTGCTGATCTACCGCGAATGGCCGCGGGTGCCGCTGACCGCCCTACCTCAACTGAGCCCGCATGCGGAGGATGCCTACACTCAGATGTTGTCCTCCGGCCAGGGCACCCCGCACACTCGCAACGACATCGTGAAATGGTTCGATATCGACGGGTAACCAAGCCGACCCGGTGGGTCGGCCGCTAAACTGACTCCATGTCCTACCAGATCGCGGTCGACACGTTTCATGGTCCGCTCGACTTGTTGCTTTACCTGGTGAAGCGCAATGAGGTCGACATTCTCGATATTCCGATCGCGCCGATCGCTTCGCAGTTCCACGACTATCTCTCGCTGATGCAGCATCTCGATGTCGAGATCGCCGGCGATTTTTGCGTCATGGCCGCGACGCTGATGGAAATCAAAAGCCGGATGCTGCTACCGCATGAAGCGATCGAAAAGCCCGATGATGAGCCCGACCCGCGGCGTGAACTCGTCAAGCAGTTGATGGAGTACCGCAAGTTCAAGGATGCGGCATCGGCACTGGAAAGCCGGGCAGGTGAACAGTTGGCCCGACTTGCGCGCGAGATGCCCCCTGAAGCGGCACCGGCCGATGGCCAGGTGCCGATCCGGCAGGTGGAACTTTGGGACCTCGTCAGCGCCTTCGGCCG
>JBBQII010000581.1:0-3299 GCA_038324795.1 Gemmatales bacterium | reverse complement strand
CGTGCACACCCGGCGGATCGAAGTATGGTCGCGAAGTGAACAGTTCACGCGCGGCAAGCCGGCACGGCCGCTCGTGCTGATGCGTACCGTTGATAACTGAAACAACATGTCGAAACCCGCACCCGAAGCGCTGACACTGCTCCTGCCGGTCTGCAACCAGTCGGCAGCACTGGAACGCACATTGCCCGCGTGGATGAACTGGCTGGCTCAATCGGGTCGGGAACACGAACTGATCGTCATCGACGACGGTTGCACCGACACGTCCGCCGCATTCCTCGACCAATCGCGTATACGCTATCCCACGATGCGCGTGCTGAAGCACGATTCCGCTCTGGGCTACGGGGCCGGCCTGCGCACCGGCCTTGCGGAAGCCCGCTTCCCGTTGCTGGCCTACACCGGACTGGATGCTGGCTACGCCCCTGCCGATCTGGGGCCGCTGTTGAAGCGGTTGGAAGACGCGGACCCTGAAACCCGGCAGCGACTCGATCTGGTGAACGGCTATCGCGCGGGTCGAGCGTACCCGCGCTGGCGGCGGATCACCGGCCGGGCGTTTCGAATCATGCAGCGCGTCACATTGTCGTTGCACCCGGTTCAGAAACCCGGCTATCTGGGTGAGCCGGCGCATCGCTACGCGCTGCTCCTGCGTTGCCTGTTCGGCCTGCGTGTCGGCGATGTCGACAGCAAACTGAAAGTCTTCCGCCGCCGCATCTTCGATCGCCTGCCGATTCAGTCAAACGGTGAGTTCGTGCATGCCGAGATTCTCGCGAAGGCCAACTTCCTCGGCTGCCTGATGGACGAACTGCCGCTGAACGGGCGATCGGTGCCGTACACCCCGCAGGCCTACGGGATCACCGGTTCGCGTCGTGGCGAAATGATGAAAGTGTTCTTCTCGCCGAAGTTCACGGCCCCGCAGCTTCTCGTGAGTCCAGAACTGGCCCAAGCCCCGACGTGAGGCAGTGCGAGGTTCGTTAATCCGTAACGGTTTTCATCCCGGGACCGTCATTCTCACGATTCGGGTCTCTCTCACGCTCTCTCAGAGGGTGTGAGTGAAATCAGAGAGAGAAATGGCACACTGGCAATTTCCCTCTTCCGTTCCGCATTCCGCACTCCGCATTTCTGCACTTGTATCTTTTTCAATCATCCCTTATTCCCCGGCCGCCCCGTTGTTCCCGGTTCCGCTGAGGATGCAGGATGATCCGCAATCTTCTCGCCGTTTGTCTCCTGGCAATTCCCACTGTCGCCGGTGCGGTTGCGCATCATCCGAATGATGCCGCGGTGCGCGCGGTGCAGTTCGTCGATGACCGCGAAGGCTGGGCCATCGGCGACGACGGAGTAATCTGGCACTCCATTGATGGCGGGTTGACATGGGAACGCCAATCGTCGGGCACCAATGCGTCGCTGCGCGCGATGCATTTCCTGACGCCTTACACAGGCTGGGTCGTCGGTCGGCAGGAACTGCCCGGCGGCGGCAGTCGCGGCATCGTACTGGGCACCACCGATGGCGGCATCACCTGGACGCCGACCGCGAAGGAAGCGATGCCGGGGCTCAACTGCATCCGCTTCTTCAATCAGAAATCCGGCGTTGCCGCGGGCGATGGCAGCGATGCGTTCCCGACCGGTGTCTTCACCACCATCGATGGCGGGCAGACATGGAAGCCGGTGCCTGGCAAACGCTCTCCAACCTGGTTGGCGGCCGACTTCACCGATGCGGACACCGGTGCCCTCAGCGGCCCGTGGAGTCAGCTTGCCACGCTGCGCGACGGCTTCTTCGGTGCCGCCGATGTCGACCCGATCAATGGTCGCAGCATCAAGGCGCTGAAGCTGCAGGGGCAGTTCGGCATCGCGGTCGGCCAAGGCGGCCTGATCCTCGTCAGTTCCAAGTCGGCCGGTTTGAAGTGGGGCTTCGCCGTGCCTAACCTGCCGCGTGAGGTGCTCGCTGCGTGCGATTTCAACGCGGTCGCCATCCATGGCAAACATCTCTGGGTCGCGGGCCGACCGGGCTCATTCGTGCTGCACTCGCCCGATCTCGGGCAGACATGGGAAATGCAGAAGACCGGCCAAAACCTCGCCCTGCACGGCCTGTACTTTCTCGACGAATCCCGCGGCTGGGCCACGGGCGACTACGGAACGCTGCTGACCACGGTCGATGGCGGCAAGTCATGGAAAGTCGCTCGCCAGGGTGCCCAGCGCTCAGCCGTGCTGTTCGTTCACACGTCCGCCGATGCTGTTCCACTGGAAACCATCGCGCTGCTGGGTCAGGAAGAAGGCTACCTGACGACCACGTTGCGCCTTACCAGCACCGCGGCCCCGGCCGTCCCGGCCCGCGCGCCGGAGGATGACCGACCGATCACCCGCAAGACGGAACCCGCGGGTGCTCATCCGAAGCATGCCCTCGAAGGCGACAAACTGAATGCCGCGACCCGGCACGTGGGTGGCGGTGCCGGCGAAGCGCTCTGGCAGTTCCCCATCGCGGGACACCAGGTCGGGCACACCGGCGCGCAACTGATCACCCATTGGGACAAGATGCACGGCGAACCGGCCCGCACGGAGATGCTCCGGCAACTGGTGCTCGCCATCCGCATCTGGCGGCCGGAAGTGATCGTAACCGATGTGGCCGCGAAGGCGGGCGATACGCTGGAAAACCACCTGATCACTCTGCTGAAGGAAGCGTTCGAGAAAGCGGCCGACGCACAGACGTTCCCCGAACAGTTGACGACATTGAAGCTGGCCCCCTGGTCGCCCCGCAAGCTGTACGCCACCCTGGATCGCCCCGACCCGGCCGGCGTGGTTATTCCGCTCAACGACGTGCTGACCCGCCTGGGCGACTCCCCGCGCGACTACGCTCAACCGGCGGCCGCGTTACTGTCGGAAGATACCGCCGCGATTGGAAGTCGCTGCTTCCGCCTGCTCGCCAGCAGAATGGAAAGTGCCGTCGGCGACGACCATCTGCTTCAGGGCATCTCGCTGGCATTCGGTGGGCAGGCCCGCCGCGACATGCCGCCCGTCGAGGAAGAAGCGCTCAAAGCCCGCCCGGCCATCGAACAGGCGATGCAGAAACGGCGAACGTTCGAAAAGATCATCCGCGGCGATGGCGGCGCACTGGTCAACCGCGGGCAAGTGCTCGGCGAGTTGGCGACCGCGGTCAAGGAAATGCCGGCCGAGCAAGGTGCCCGCGCGATCGAAGCGATCGCCAAACAATACGCCGCAGTCGGGGAGTGGTCGTTCGCCCGCGAGACGTATCTGTTGCTCGTCGAGAAGTATCCGCGCCACCCGGCCGCGCTGGAAGCGTGCCGCTGGCT
>JBBQII010000580.1:0-3306 GCA_038324795.1 Gemmatales bacterium | reverse complement strand
GCTGGTATCGAGCGTCATGACCGCGTACAGTGCATGGGCCGCGGCCGCTTCGCCTTTGAAGTTCGCCAACCCGCGAATCGCCGCGAGTCGAACGTCGAACAGATCGCCGCTGTTGGTTGCCGGCGCGGCCAGTTCGGGTTGTTCGCCGCTGGCCACCGGCTTCACTTCGCGCTTGGCCGGTTTGGCGGCCACTTCGCACAACAGGGCCAGCGCTTCGGGCGTGCGCTTCGTGCTCAGCGACTTCAAGGCGGTGGCCTGAATCTCCGCGATGTTCTCGCTGGTCATGCTCGCCACCGGCAAGAACATCGAACGCGCCCGGCGGCCGCCCGCCTGCACAACGCCCGATTCCGTCTCGGCAACGACGGCATCCGGGTCCTGCCCGGCTGTCTGGTAGGCGGTCAACAGGATCTTCGCGGTGCGCGGGTCTTCGAATCGGCCCAGCGCGATGATCGCCTGGAGCCGGCAGTTCGGCTGCTTGTCCGAGGTAGCGCTGGTCGCCAGCAACTGCAGCACTTCAAACTGTGCCTTCTCATCAGCGCCGTTTTGCTTCGGCTCGCGGATCTTCATCATCGCTTTGCAGCGCTGGGTATCGTCCTTACCCGAGCGCAAGACCTCAGTCGGGTCGTCGCTGTAGAAGGTATGCGTGAAAATGTCATCTTTGTAACGCTTGCCGGTGATCGTGTCGATCGTGTTGGCGCAGCCGACCGTGAACGGCAGCGCGGCCAGCAGCAGCCGTGCGCATTTGAGTTGACGTCGGACCCCCATCGCCGGCCTCCCTCGCCATCCTGGCGATGCCCCGTGCCCCAGACACGAGAAACCTCTTGTTCCCCGCAGCGGGCGATACCATGTGCGATGGGGAAGGGTCAAGAGCAAGTCAGGGCCATGCTGCGAGCGGCGATTAGTATCAATGCCAACATAAGTTATCGAACTTTTGTGATAGCAACGCCCGGTTTTCGACCCTGAAAGGGTCGCCCGATCAAGCCCGGGGCGGAAGCCCTCATCGTGCTACACAATTTCCGTCAAGCTGGGCATACCGGGGGTTGTGAGTTGTCAAATCGTCTGTAATCTGAGCGGAGCTGACGCGGAGGGCGTTGGTGGTTCCGACCTCGATTCAGGGACGATATGCCATGCAGGATTGGGTTGTCGAAGAGACTCGGAGAGCGGATTTCGGCGGCTTGCCTTTGCGACGCATGCGTTCGAGGAGTTTCCGTTTGCGTCGGGCCGCTTCGTCGGGCGGGCAGCGCCGCGCGAAGAAGCGCATCCGCACGGGCGACATTTGGGCAACCTCCATTTCGCCTTCCCGATCCCGCACCGTCGGGTCTTGCGCATCGAGCCAGTCGGCCAGTTCCTGCCACACGCCGCCTTTCGGGCGGATGCTCACCCGAGCCGGCAACCCGCTGAGGTAGAAAACGCCTTGTTCGTTCAATTCCGCGAAGTATTTGGTGTCGAAGAAGCCCAAATCACCGATGTGCAAGGCACCGGGCGGCAAGCACGCCAGGCGACGCATCATGTGGATGTCGGGTGTGCGGGCGGCGTCCAGAAGCAGTTCGACGGCCTGACTGGTGTCCAACCGCGGACGCAGCATGATCTTCACAGCAGCTTGCGCGGACGGGTCGTCGGCATTGATGCCGCCGCCGCAACCGGCGAAACGTTCGGCCGATGCGGCGGGCAACGGCAACGAGGTGCCGTCGATCAGGTAGACGCCGTTGAAGCGACGCAGCAGCGGGATCATGACCGGCCGCAGCATCGCCCTTCCCAATCGCTCCAGTCCGTATTGCAACAGCGCGAACAGGAAGGGCGAGGCGGCGGCGCCTTGCGCGAGCCGTTGACATAAGGCCGAGGCCGTAATCTTGAGTTCGTCGGCGAGTTGTTGCAACGTCGCTTTGGGGTAGCGAATGAGGAAAAGACAAAAGGTCCGGGCAAAATCACCCGGCTGCCATTTGCGGCAGCGTTGGACAAAGCCGACCTCCCGAGCCACCCGTCCCGCGGCGTTACCGAAAATGTCTTGAAGCACAGAGAGCGGTCGGGAGACAATGGCGTTCATGCCGGAACTACGAAGCGGGCATTCGTTGGTCGCGTCAGATACGACTAAAGATAGTCAGCTGAAAGAGTTCCGGCTTAACTTAATACCTATGGGGTGCAACCCCTGGTAACAGAGCTCGCCGGCCGAGATTGTACCAACCGAGGGTTGCGCTGCGCCCCACCCCTGGCTATTGATTGACGTGCACACCTACGGGGTGCGAAGGCGACACCCCGATGACCTTGAAACGATGTCCATTGGGGATGCACGTTCGCGAGTCGCGTTGTAAAGTACCGTTCAACCTGACTGGCCGTTGAACGGCTCCTTCAAGGCTGGAGAACCATCTGCTCCGTTTCCGGGGTCGTCGTTCCTGGCTGCGGGAATGAGCCTTTCAGGCGAAGGCTTCGACAACGTCGATCAAGAAAAGATCCCGGCGATCGGCCGGTGGTTAAGCGCGGCGACGGTTGCGTTTGAGAGAGTAGCCGATGTCACCGCCAGCGAGCAGGTTCTCGATCGGCTGCAAGCGCTGCTGGCGAATGAACATCGCTGCTCGGCAGGCGAGCGGGAACACCAGGAAAGAGACAATCCCTTGTCGCGCTGGAAGGTACTGAAATACACACTGGCCACGGCAATGTTGGGGGGTATGCTGCTGTCGCCGCGGTTATGGGTATCGTCTCGCAGTTACCCTCTCGCGCCGGTGTGGGATGGGCTTCCAACCGTCACGGCACCGTGGGATCGGGTCGTATTTGGCGGACTGATAGCTGCGCTGGTGGCCGTCATCGTGGCACCGCGCCCCCGGTTGGCGATGATGATCTTCGTCGTGCTCGCCATGGTGTGGAGCCTTTGGGATCAGACGCGCTGGCAGCCCTGGTTCTATCAGTATCTGGTCATGTTCGTCGTGCTGGCCGGCGGTCCCTCTCCCGGGGACGCAGAACGAAGTCAGGCCAGTTTGAATGCCTGTCGGCTCATCGTCGCCGGGGTCTATTTCTGGAGCGGCCTGCAAAAACTCAACGTGCTGTTCGCGACCGATGTATATCCCTGGCTGATGGAGCCCGTGCTGAAACACCTCTCCGGGGAATGGCATGAATACGTCCGTGGCAGCGGTTGCGAGGCGGCATTGCTGGAATGCGCCATCGGGCTGGGTCTGTTGGTTTGGCCGCTCAGACTGTTGGCCATCGCCGGTGCGGTGATCATGCATCTGTTGATCCTCTTCAATCTGGGGCCTTGGGGGCACGACTGGAACTCTGTGGTCTGGCCATGGAACGTGGCCATGATGGTATTCGTCG
>JBBQII010000579.1:0-3306 GCA_038324795.1 Gemmatales bacterium | reverse complement strand
CTTCCCGCCCGCGACGATCGGCGATGTGGCGATGCCGAAGTATCCCTTCGGGGGCATGTATTCCTTCGCGATGTTCTTCTGCCAGAGCGATTTGCCCGTGGCGAAGTCCCAGGCGGCCAGTTCGCCGCCGGCCCCGAGGGTGAAGACTTTGCCATCGGCGATCAACGGCGTGGCGCGCGGGCCGTCGTCGAAGTTGAAGTCGTCGACGTAGCGGGTTTTGTAGGCCTGTTTCCAGATCGGCTTACCGGTCAGCGCGTTGACGCATTCAACGACTTCTTCATTCATCTGCCGATGAAACAGGATGGCCTTCTCGGCCTCGACCACGGCCCCGGCCCAACCGCTGCCGGCCGGGAGCTTCCAGGCGATGGCGGGACCGTCCTTCGGCCAGGTGCGGGCCAGACCGGTTTCCGGCGAATGGCTGTCGCGATTCGGGCCGAGGTACTGGGGCCAGTCGGCCGCGATCAGACAGCCGGCAACGACAACGAGCAGTGCGCGCATGCGAGGCCCTTTCCGTCGTGAAGTTGCCCGCGAAACCCTCTCCCGCGGACGCGCTCAGTATACAATACAAGTGCGTTCCGTGAGGTTTCACCCTGCCCGGCGGCCGTTTCCGTGATTGAATACCGCAGCTTCCGGAATACCGATCCGCCGCACCTCGTCACCATCTGGAACGAGGCGTTGCCCAATCGCGGTGCTTTCACGCTTCGCTCCGCCGCGCCTCTCGACCGTTGGATCTTCTCCAAGCCTTACTTCGATCCCGCCGGGCTGATCATCGCCACCGATGACGGCATTCCCGTCGGCTTCTGCCATGCCGGCTTCGGCCCGAACGGTGAACAGTCGGCCCTTGATCAGTCGATCGGCGTGATCGCGATGATCGCCGTGCGCGTGGCCGCCCGTCGTCAGCATATCGGCAGTGAACTGCTGCGCCGGGCTGAGGATTACCTGCGCCACGGCGGCGCGCAGGAACTGTTCGCGGGCGGGATGAAGCCGATCAACCCGTTCTACTTCGGCCTTTATGGCGGCAGCAACTCGCCGGGATTCCTCGAAAGCGACCCGCACATGCGTGCCTTCTTCGAGGCCCGCGGCTACCGAACGGCCGAGCGCTGCCTGGTGTTCCATCGCAAGCTCGATCAGCCGCTCAATGTGGTCGACTCGCGCTTCTCGTCACTGCGCCGGCGCTTCGAAGTACAGGTGCTGCCGCGCAGCCGCGTAGGCACCTGGTGGCAGGAGTCGATGCTGGGCCAGCTGGAGCAGTTCGAGTACCGCCTGGATGAAAAGAGCAATTCGCAGCCGGCCGCGCGCGTGCTGTACTGGGAGATGGAAGGCTACGGCTGGCGCTGGAACACGCCGTCCGCCGGCATCATGGATATCCAGGTTCGCAGCGACCTGCGGCAACAGGGGGTGGGCAAGTACCTGTTCACGCAACTGCTGCGCTACCTGCAGGACCAGTACTTCGGTATTGCCGAGGTGCAGGTGCGCGACGATGCCGAGGCCGCGATCAAGATGATCCGGTCGCTGGGATTCGCCGAGGTCGATACCGGCTATCTGTACCGCAAGGTGTGACACTAGAATTGACCGGCCCCGGCCGGTCCGCGTATACTCGGGTTGTCTTAACCTGAGGAATCTCAATGAATTTCGGCGAAGGAATCGGCACGGAGTATGTCACCGCCCGCGGCCGGGAATGGCCCAGTGTCCGGCAGTTCAACGTGTTCCTCGCCAATCGGCTCGGGGCACTGATGGATGTCGTGCGCCGGTTCGAGGCCACCGACGTGCGCATCGTCTCGCTGACGGTCGTCGAATCGGCCGACTGCGCGATCATCCGCATGGTGCTCTCGGACCCCGAGCGGGCACTCGAAATCTTCAAGCAGGCGAGGCTGCCGATCACCGAAAGCGACCTGCTCGTCGTCAAACTGCCGGACGGATCGCAGCCGCTGGTGCAGATCTGCAAGGCGCTCCTGAGTGCCGAGATCAGCATCCACTACGCCTATCCCCTGCTGATCGGCGTCGGCCCCGAAGGCAGCTCGGCACTGGCCATGCACGTTGACGACCACGAACTGGCCGTCAACGTGCTGGAACAGAAGGGGTTCACGATCTTCAGCGAGAATGATTTGAACAATTGAGAGGGGGACTGTCGATGTCGAGTGCCGGTATTTCCGATTCCAAAGCCGTTCCCGTCGATGACGTTGACCGGAACGTCTTCCCGATCAGCGTCGCCATGTACCACGAAATGATCGAAAGTGGAATTCTCACGCCGGACGATCGCGTGGAACTTCTCGACGGGATTCTGGTGACCAAGATGCCCCAAAACGATCGCCACATCTTCGTATCGGAACAAATTCGCGATCTCCTGACGGCGATGCTGTCCGCGGGGTATCACATCAACTCGCAGCGTCCTGTTCAGGTGCCGGGAAGTGAACCCGAGCCGGACCTGACTATCATTCGGGGCGTTCGTTCGGATTACCTGTCGCGCAAGCCGACGGGAGCGGATACGCCGCTGATCGTCGAGGTCGCGGATACATCACTGGCCCGCGATCGGGCCAAGTGCGCCCTGTATGCGTTGGGCGGCTACCCATGCTATTGGATTGTCAATGTCAACGCCCGCCAGGTCGAAGTCTATACACAACCGGATGATGATCGCGCACTACCGGGATACGAGGCGATGCGGACTTACGCGGCGACAGATGCGATTTCGATCGAATGTGACGGAGTCGCCTTCGGAATGATCACGATCGCGGATTTGTTCCCTGGCAAGTAGAATAACCGTTTGATGCCTCAGTACGAACGTGCGTGAATGTTCAAGGGTTCAACGCCATGATGACAAGATTGATCCAAGCGCCGATGGTCCCGGTGCGAACAGTCTGGCGGCGTCGGCTAGCGGATGCGTACCCGATCTCAGTGACAATGTTCACACGGATGGTTGATCAGGGAATACTGCGTCCTGATGATCGTGTCGAACTCATCCACGGACTTCTGGTCAAGAAAATGTCGATGAACTCGCCACATCGCATCGCGAAGAGAAAGCTCTTCTTTGCGCTGAATCAGGTGGTTCCGCCCGGGTACTTCGTTGATGAACAGGCACCTGTGCGAACAACCGACAGCGTCGTTGAACCGGACGTGATGGTGCTTCGAGGTAACCCGGACGACTACTTCCCGGAACATGCGCTGGCATCGCAGACATCGCTGCTGATTGAAGTCGCCGACACTTCACTAGCGGATGATCGAAGCAAGAAGAAGGCTCTTTACGCGAATGAGGGCGTGACCAACTACTGGATCGTCAATCTCGCGGATCTGCAGATTGAAGCTTACACC